>JBFHXQ010000185.1:0-6324 GCA_041598895.1 Woeseiaceae bacterium
ATCCAGTACCCGGTAGTCTCGAACAGTCCCTTCCGAGATGCAATCCGAACCGCGGGATTCGGCGGCGTACGCGGCGTCATCCGGCGCTGTTTCGGGACTCGCACATGCTGATAAGATACCTGAAAAAATTACGATAACCAACGGTTTCAAAAGCATCTTTTTCATCGATCATATCTCCTGTTTAGGAAGCTAAACAGACGTATTCCCGGGCGGACACCGGACCTTCCGACCGACCTTCCCTGCATTGAGTTCACTCCCGTTCCGCGAATCCGATGCCTCGCTTCGCGAGGCTCCCGCACCTTCAGCAGAGCCTGACCAATCCAAACAGCGGCTGCCGACGGATATGGGTGTGCACCGTGTGTTTGCAAGATACGTGGCGTCAGCCCGATGCTATCGGGCGCGTCGGATCGCGTATCCATTCGCTCCATGAACCCACGTACAGGCGCGGCTCTGCCACGCCGGCGCGGACGGCTGAAAGTGCAAGATGACACGCGGTCACGCCGGAGCCGCACATGACGGCCCAGTTGTCCGAGCGGACGTCGGGCAACACGTCAGCCCAGAGATTCGCCAGTTCCGCCACGCTCCGCCAGCGACCGGTCGGCTGAAGACTCGCCGAGAATGGCACGTTCACCGCACCCGGAATGTGTCCGGCTATGGAATCGATCGGTTCCGACCGACCCTGGAATCGCGCGGCATCCCGTGCATCAACCAGGCGAAAATCCGTGCTGCGAGCGAGCGCTGTCATTACTTCCGCTGTTGAAATCACCCTGTCAGGACGCTCGTTTCCGGTCAATTCGCGCGGCACGACGGACAACGGGCCGGCTTCGACGGGTCGTTTCTCCTGACGCCAGCCGACAAAGCCGCCGTCAAGCACAGCGACCCGCTCGTGGCCGAGCCAGCGCAGCAGCCACCATGCTCTGGCTGCAATCGCACCGCTACCGTCGTCGTAGGCGACGACCTGCGTGTCGCTGGCGATCCCGAGGCGCGACAGCGTGCCGAGAAGTACGCCGGGCTCGGGTAGCGGATGCCGACCCGACATCGGTGTCACGGGCCCGGCGAGATCGTTGTCGAGATCGGCGTACACGGCACCTGGGATGTGCGCATCGAGCCAGGCGGCACGGCCCGCGTCCGGATACTTGAGATCGAAACGGCAGTCGATAACGCGCCAGTTCGCAGCGCCGAGGTTCGCCTCGAGCGCTGCCGGATCGATAACGGTACGGAAAAAGGCCATGTTCCCTTGCCCGACATGCTGCGCGCCGGGCCGTCTGGCGACCTCTACAGCGCGGCGAGAATCGCCTCGGCGCTGCTGACGTCGAGTTTACCGCCCTCTTCGACCGCCACGTGAGTCACGGTACCGTCGTCGACGATCAGCGCAAAGCGCTGTCCGCGCATGCCCATCCCGAACCCCGAGGCGTCAAGTTCGAGCCCCAGGGCTTTGGAATATTCGCCG
The DNA here is from genome assembly GCA_041598895.1 of Woeseiaceae bacterium. GTDB lineage: Bacteria > Pseudomonadota > Gammaproteobacteria > Steroidobacterales > Woeseiaceae > UBA1847. Next base: position 1,451 of record JBFHXQ010000185.1, read on the forward strand.
TTGCCGTCGGCCAGCATCAGGATTCTGTCGCCTACGCCACGGTCCTTTCCCCAGGCGTCCATGACAAACACATCGTTCACGGCCATGCATGCGATCGTATCGATGCCCCCGTCGAAAATCGCATCGGCGTGCTCGAGGAAGCCCGGTAGATGGTTCGCTGAACAGGTCGGCGTGAAGGCACCCGGTACAGAAAAAAGCACGACTTTCTTGCCGTCGAATAGCTCGTCGGTCGAGATTGCGCCGGGACCTGCGTCCGTCATGATACCGAACGTCCCGGCAGGCATTTTGTCGCCCGCCTGAATGGCCATTATTGCCTCCTTAATTTCTTGGTTATTTGCGCGTTCGCCGGTCGTTCTGCATCCGTGCGTCGAGACGCTGATTCTAAGCCGAATTATCGGCAGCGTCGAAACGGTCGATCAGCCAATCTTACAGGTTCTGTGGTATGCATACCCGACCGAAGTCCGGATATAATTTCGCCGAATTACGGGGATTGCCATGGACTTCGCACTAACGGAAGAACAGCAGCTGATTCAGGACGCGGCTCGGGAGTTCGCTCAAAACGAAATCGCCCCGGTTGCGGCGAAATTCGATGACAGCGGCGAGTTTCCGACCGAGAGCATCCGCAAAGCGGGGGAGCTAGGGTTTATGGGCGTCGAGGTGCCGGAAGAATACGGCGGCTCGGGACTGGACGCCATCTGCTATGCGCTTGTCATGACCGAGATATCCGCCGCAGATGCATCCCACGGAACGATCGTTTCCGTGAACAACTCACTGTACGGCGTGCCGCTGCTGGAATTCGGCAACGAAGTGCAGAAACAGCGTTTCCTCAAACCGATCGCCTCGGGCGAGATGAACGGCGCTTATGCGCTCACCGAACCACAGTCGGGCTCCGATGCGAGAGCCATGCGATCTCGCGCGGAATTGTCTGCCGATGGCAGTTACTACACGATCAATGCAAAAAAATCCTGGATTACCTCGGCGCCGGTTGCCCGGTACATCGTTCTTTTCGCGCAGACCAACCACGCGGACGGGTCCGCAGCCGGCATCAGCGCGTTCGTCATCGATACTCGGGAGCCGGGATTTCAGCGCGGCAAGTCGGAGCCCAAGCTCGGGATCCGCGCCTCAGCGACCTGCGAGATCGAACTCAGCGATTACCATTGCCCTGTCGACAACCGCATCGGAGACGAGGGCGAAGGATTCAAGATCGCGATGACGGTTCTGGACGCCGGACGCATCGGAATTGCCGCACAGGCTGTGGGGATCGCCCAGGCCGCCTACGACGCGGCGTTGCAGTACTCCCGGGATCGCAAGGCTTTCGGCGAAGCTATCGGCAGTTTTCAGGCCATTCAGGGTAAGCTCGCCGACATGAAAATGCGCCTCGAAGCCTCAAGATTGCTCACACTCAAGGCTGCCTGGGCAAAAGAGGCCGGAAAAAAAAGCGGCGCGCGAAATACGCTGAATGCATGCATCGCAAAGCTGTTTGCGTCCGAAACAGCGATGTTCGTCACGCATCAGGCTGTGCAGATCCATGGCGGCATGGGATACAGCAAGGAGCTGCCGCTCGAGCGGTACTTCCGCGACGCGAAGATCACGGAGATCTACGAAGGGACGAGCGAGATTCAAAGAATGGTGATTGGGCGGCTCGAGACCGGTCTGCGCTGAGCCGGAACAAAGTGTCTGCTCCGGCGCGGCGCTCGGCCGCTGCATGTGGCTTTTGATGCCGGTGCGGACGCTGCTCAGTATTCGTTGTCAGCAACGTGAACGACAAGCCCGTCGAGTCTATCCGTTACTTCAATCTGGCATGTTAACCGGCTGTTCTCCTTACGCTCGAACGCAGCGTCCAGCATGCTGTCTTCCATGTCGTCCATGGGTGCCAGCTTGTCCAGCCACGTTTCGTCGATGTAGCTGTGACAGGTAGCGCAGGCACAGGCGCCGCCGCATTCGGCGACGATGCCGTCGATGCTGTTGTTGATCGCGCCTTCCATAACCGAATAGCCGTTCTCGACCTCGACGTCATGACGTTCGCCATTCGGAGTGATGTAGGTAATCCTCGGCATCAATTACGGTTCCGGTCCCTGTGGGCGCGCAATTCTAGTCGCGTTGACAGGATACCGTCAACGTGACCGCCCGGATCGTCCGAATATGCTAAATGGCCAGAACCCGAAAACTCAGACTCAGGCGCGGCCGGCTTTCGCGCGTTTCGCCTCGATCTCCTGCCGTTTCTTGCGCGCGGCTTCCTCTGCCAGTCGGATCTGACGATTGCGTTCCACGTCGGCGTTGATCACGGTAATCCACTGGCTTGCAACCCGGCGAGATGCCGGCGTTTTCGCGGCCTGTTCGAACGCGTTGATGGCAGCGCTGTACTTGCGTTGGTTGTAAAGGCACATGCCGAGCGATATTTGTGCGTTATCCGGCCGTTTCAGGCCGCCCTTGCGCAGTCCGGCGCCGACGGCCTTGACGCACTCGTCGTACTCGCCGATGTTCAGATAGGCGTTGCCAAGGCGGACGTCAAGTTCCCCATCGTTGCTGAGTCGTGCAGCTTCCTTAAGTGCCGGGATCGACTTTTCGTCCTCCTGAGCGAGTGTCCAGGCCTGGGACAACAGCCGATAGTTTTTCGCGTTCTTCGACACTCGACCGGAGGCCATCTCGACCTCGAGGAGCTGTGCCGCTTTGTATGGCACCTCGCGCTGCATGAACAGCTGAGCCATCGTAACGAGCTCCGACTCCTTCTCGAGCATGCCCTGGTCGAAAGCCGCCGCGTAGGCATTAATCAGGTTGTTGTCCTCGCCCAGTTCCGTGTAGGCGCCTGCGAGCGAAAACCAGTAGCGTTTCTTCGGCCAGTTTTGCAGCAAAGTTTTCTGTATATCCCGAACCATGCGGTAATTCTCGTCCTGGAAGTACGCGAAGTTCAGCAACACATACCAGTCCTCCTTGACCGGTTTTTCGCGCTCACGCGCGACGCGCATCGCATTCTCTATGGGCTGGATCATCGCCTTGTAGCGCTGCACCTGATACAGATTCTGCGCCTTCAGGATGAACGGCTCGGGCGCCGGATTCGGCTCCAGAAGAAACCAGTTATCCAGCGTGCTCAATGCTTTCGAGTACTGCTCTTGCATCGTATACAGCTGTGCGAGTGTATACATGGTCTGCTTTTTCATTTGCGGTTCCAGGCTCGGAATCGCAACCATGCGTTCATAGGTGCGGAGCGCATTCGGAATATCGTCCATGTTGTAATAGACGAAACCGATGTAATTAAGAACGTTCGCCTGTTCGTACTCGGTCAGCTTGTCCGGGTTGTACAGATTGTTCAGCAAACGCAGGGCGCCCTTGTAGTCCTTGCCGTCAACCATTTCCTGCGCTTTCTGAATGCGATCGTAAACCTCCTTGCTGACAGCCTGCGCCTGCTTCGTTTTCTGTTCGGGCTGCTGTTCCTGGTCCTGTGCGGCCGCCGGCACGTAAGCCAGCGTGCCCGACAGAAGGATCAGACTCAGCGTCGACAATGAACGAATTTTGCTGTGCATAGCGGTCTACTTCCTCTTCAGTTCAGTCCCGATTACGGTGCTGCCGATGCGTTATTCCTCGATCTTGAATGTAATCCGGGTCTTGACGTTCGGTACGTCTACGGGCACGCCGTCAACGACGCGAGGTTTGTACTTGAACTTCAGCACGGCACGAGTTGCCGCACGTTCGAACAGGCTGCTCGTCGAAAACAGGACAACCGGGTCGCGCACGGTTCCCGCGGTGGTGACCGTGAATGAGAGATCGACGTAGCCTTCCAGCCCGCGGGACAATGCCCGAGCCGGATACACCGGCGCAACACGGACGATTGGCAGGTAGTCTCCCTCGGCGATGTTCATTCCGCCCGGACCACCGATATCCGTTTCGGCCGACACGCTCGGCGGTGGCACGTTGATCGTCGGCGCGTTCGGATCGATGTTGTCCATTTCCTGCGGCGGCACCTCGGGTGGAGTCTCGGGCGGCTTCGGCGGCTTCTCCGGCTGAATATCCTCGGTATTTACTGCCTCGTTGCGCTTGACGCGGACGAACTCCAGCTTGGCCCGGTCCCGCGGTTTTGTAAGTGCCGCCTGACCGGTGGCGATCAGGAGTTGCATGATGAACAGCAACGACAGCGTTACCACAACGCCGATGACGACGGAAAACGCATAACGGCCTATCATTATCTCAATCTCCTCGGCGACATTCGTCGCCCGCTTGCTCGCCGGCCGAAACTACATCGACTTCGACCGTAGTCCCGACCTGCGGTTCCTGCGCCGCAAGCGGCACAAGGCTAGTCGTTTCTGGCCGCGATAGAGACGTTGTAAACGCCTGCCTGGCGTGCCGCGTCCATCACGACGACCAGCATCTCGTTCGTTGACTTCTTGTCGGCCTGGATGACGACCGATCCCTTCGGATTCTCGGCATGCAGGCGCTCGATATTCGCACGTACCGCCCGCGGGTCTACCATGCGCCTATCGATCCAGATTTCGTCGTTCGCGCTGATTGCCACGAGAATGTTCGCATCTTCCTGCCGCTCCGCCGTCGGTGCATCGGGGCGATTGACATCGATGCCGGCCTCCTTGATGAACGAGGCAGTAACGATGAAAAAGATGAGCATGATAAAGACGACATCGAGCATCGGCGTGATGTTGATGTCGTCGCCCTCTTCTTCCTGCGCCAAATTCATTTGGTGTTTACGCATAGGATTTTCCTCAGTGATCCATCGTCAGCGAGTCCTCGAGAAACTCGACTTCCCGCGCCGCGCGACGGGTCAGAATTGTGACCAGCATGACGCCAGACAGGGCTCCAACCATGCCGGCCATGGTGGGTACGGTCGCCTGTGAGACGCCGGCGGCCATCGCGCGCACGTTCCCGGA
>JBFHXQ010000186.1:0-6282 GCA_041598895.1 Woeseiaceae bacterium
CGGCGGGCTTCTGCAATCCGACGAGCTCCGAGACCTGTGTCAACCGGAGCCGGATTCCTTGCTGGCACTTCTGCAAGGCGCGTCGGATCGAACGGCGGTTTGGCGGGATGAACACCATCATGAGCCTGCACTGCATGAGTTCGACGCGATGAGCGATTCGATTGCGAACCGCTTCGGCATCGTGTCTTTCGAACACGTACCCTACCTGTACCGGTACGTCATCGGCCTGCTGCCCGAAACGAACACCGCGGCAACCGTGCTTGCAAAGCTGCTCAGAGAGGAAGCGCGACTCGGAAAGACGGGTAAAATACGGCTTATTGGTCGGCGCCTGGTTGCCGAGAAGCGGGACTGACGTGCTGCACGGTGTCTGGGGACGGACCGGGGACCGTCCGCGTATCCGGGTACCGAATGACGCTTATTGACCTATAATACGCGTGAAGCCGGCGAGCGACCGCTGCCGGAGTAACAACCTCCCAACCACCCCGGAGACGCCGCTATCCCCGTCCGACTGCTCAGCCTGTGTGTCGTTTTCCTGGTTGCATGCGCGGCGCAGAGCCCGGCGACACCGAAGACCGTATTCATCATCGTGGATGGTGTACCGGCCGATATCGTCGAAACCGTCTCGACGCCGAATCTCGACGCCATCAAAGCGCTCGGCGGCTACGCACGCGCCTACGTGGGTGGTGCAGTCGGCGAGGAATCGGAGAGTCCGACAGTATCGGCGGTCGGTTACGCCAGCCTGCTGACGGGCACCTGGGCAAACAAGCACAACGTTTTTGACAATGCCGTGGACAATCCGGACTACAGCTACTGGGATGTTTTCCGTATTGCCAAGACGCATAACCCGGACCTGCACACCGCGCTGTTTTCGACCTGGACCGACAACCGCACGAAACTTTTGGGCGACGGTATCCCGGAGGCTGGCGGTTACAAACTCGACTATTTTTTCGACGGTCTCGAACTCGATACGGAGCGCTTCCCGGAAGACGAACACGGCGACAGTATTCGAAAGATCGACGCGCTGGTCGCAGACGAAGCAGCCCGGTACCTGTCGGGATACGGACCGGACCTGTCCTGGGTATACCTGCAATACACCGACGATGCCGCACACTGGTTTGGTAACAGTCCCGAATTCGCGGCGGCGGTGCGCGTCATGGATAGTCACGTCGGCCTAATCTGGGGCTCGATTCGCGAGCGCGTGCAACGCCTGAATGAAGACTGGCTCATCATCGTGACGACCGATCACGGCCGCGACGCGCACACCGGCAAAGACCACGGCGAGCAGTCCGAGCGCGAGCGAACGATCTGGATTGTCACGAACAGCCAGCGACTGAACAAGCGCTTTTACGCGATGCCGGGCATCGTCGATATTCTGCCATCCATTGCCGCCCATCTCGGGCTGCCCATTCCGCCGCCGGTTGCCGCGCGCCTTGACGGGCAGTCGTTCATCGACTGAACCGGGCAATTTGCAGCTCGCGCGAGCGTTTCCCTGCCACGCCAGGAGTCGTCGATCACGACCCGCTATCGAGCGACAGGAGCCACTGTTCGCGCCGCAGCCGCACCATTTGCTCGCTGATCCAACGCTGTCGCTCGCGCACGTAGTCGGACGGGCGGACAACGTGCAGCCGATTCGGGTTCGGTAATACCGCAGCGAGCAGCGCCGCCTCGCTGTCGCGCAGTTCGCCAGGCGGCCGTCCGAAGAACGCGTGGCTTGCCGCGCCGGCACCGTAGATGCCCGGCCCGAACTCCGCGATATTCAGATAGATCTCCAGAATGCGCCGTTTCTGCAACGCAGCTTCCAGGAGTAGCGCCAGCCAGGCCTCGATACCCTTTCGCAGGAAACTCCGGCTCCGCCACAGATACAGGTTCTTCGCGACCTGCTGGGTGATCGTCGATGCGCCGCGCAGCGAGTCGCCGTGTCTGTAATCAACCACGGATTCACGAATTGATGTCACGTCGAAGCCGAAATGTTCCAGAAATTTCTGATCTTCGGCCGCGACAACAGCCAGCGGCAGCGGCTCACCGAGTGAGCTCCAGGGTGTCCACGTGTATCGAAGGTTTTCGGTCTCGCGCGGGTCGGCCAGCATGAATGCCGTCGTCGGCGGATCGACCCACCTGAGCGGCACAACCGCCAGCATGCTCGCAACAACGACTGACAGAATGCCGAAAACAATCACTGTCCCCAGCCGACGTAAATACCGCCGCTTCGTGACTCGCCGTCGCCCGCGGCCTTTCCGACGGCGTTGACTTCTTGCCCCAGATCGACGCAAACCCATGTTTTCTGTCCTGCCTCGAGAGCGTTGAACCCCGGATACAAGCTAACGCAAAAACGCACACGTGTTGCGGGTATCATGCCGTCTTCACACGAAGGCCGAGTCTCGCCGACATGACATCCGGGCAACCACTGTCCACACCGATTCTGGCATTTTTTCTGGGCCTCGCAGCAGGTTTTCTTGCCGGTTGCACCGGCATTCCGGACGGCGTCGACGCCGTTGAGGGATTTGAGCTCGATCGCTATCTCGGCACCTGGTACGAGATAGCGCGGCTCGACCACCGCTTTGAACGCGGACTCTCGGATGTGTCGGCAACCTACAGCCTGCGCGATGACGGCGGTGTGCGCGTCGTGAACCGCGGTCTGAGTGCCGAAAGCGGCGAGTGGGACGAGGCGGTCGGCAAGGCCTACTTCGTCGGCGAACCCGATGTCGGCCGGCTAAAGGTCTCTTTTTTCGGGCCGTTCTATGGCGGTTACAACATCATCGCCCTCGACAAGGTCGGCTACGAATACTCGCTCGTCTCAGGACCGGATCGCTCCTATTTGTGGATACTCGCCCGCTCGCCGGATATCGATTCCGCGCTGCTGGAGCGGCTCGTTGCCGAAGCGCGAAAGCTGGGCTTTCCGACGGAGGAGCTGATCTACGTGGACCATGCCGGCGTGGCCGCCGTCGCACCGGATGAAGCGTCGTAAAGGCATGCGGGCGATTCCACACCCGAACTCAGGCGCTGCGAACGCTCATAAGTGATGCCGCGTCCGCATCGTTAGCCGCTGCATCTGCGTGCGCACCGATGGGAGCGGGTTTGTGCACAGCGAAGCCCTGCACGTAGTCGATGCCAATGTCCGTCACCACGCCGAGGATATCGTCGTCGCTGACGTGTTCAGCAATCGTTTCGAGATTCATCGTTCTCACCACGTCATGAATGGCGGCGACCATCGCGCGTGCCGAATCCTCCTTGGTAACGCCACGCACGAGTGCGCCGTCGATCTTCAGGTAGTCGACCGGCAGGCTCTTGAGGTAGCTAAATGAGGAAATTCCGCTCGCGAAGTCCTCGAGGGAGAATCTGCAGCCGATATCGTGCAAGCGAGTAATGAGTGTCAGTGCGGCATCCAGGTTGCGAATCGCGGCAGTTTCCGTGATTTCGAAGCAGATGCGCTCGCCCGGTATTTCATGGCGGCCGAATTCGTCGACGACAAAGTCGGCGGAATCCTCCTTCCCGATCGAGTTACCGGACACGTTGATGCTCACTGTCGATGAATTCACGGCGATAGCGTTGCAATCGGCAAGCGTTCGGCTGATGACCCACCTGTCGATCTTGCGCAGCATGCCGGGGCGGGATTCTGTCAAATTGCGGACTCGTCGCATCGCGTTTTACGACATTCCGCAGAGCGCTGACCGCAACCGACAGGAAGCGCAAGGCTTCATACCGGCCGCGGTGATTTAACACGAGCCTTATGTGACTCGTGTCGCGCTTCGCAGCGTGAGGCCCACCGACGACGAACTCCCGCGCAAAGCGGATTTCCGGTGTAATTGACGCCATATTTTGGAAGGCGTGAGACGCGTCGATTACAAAACCGGACTGGCACACACGATGATAAAAGCGAAACTGTTACTGCCCCTGATTGCCGCCTGCGCAATGACCGCGACAAGTGAGATGACGGATACTTCACCCTCGACGAGCAGCTATCTCGTCCAGGCGGAGAATCTCGACACTGCCTTGCATGCGATTCGCGCTGTGGACGGCACGGTCACGCACCGGCTGGGCATCATCGATGCAGCCGCCGCGGATTTGACGGAGGCGCAGGTGGCGGCGCTTCGCGAGATCGATGGCGTGCGGTTGATGGCCGACGGCTCGCTCACCGTGGCCGGCACGCCGCAGCCCGACACGTTTTACCCGACGCTGACCGGCGCCGATCGCCTGCACGACATCGGCATTACCGGCGCAGGCGTCACCGTCGCAGTCATCGACACCGGCGTCTGGGAAGGCGGCTGGCTTGCTCGGGATACGAGCAGCAGCTGGCGAATCCTCGGTCATTACGATGCCACGACGGGCATCTTCGATCCGTACGGCTCGACGGACAACAACGGTCACGGTACGCACGTGAGCTCCGTGATCCTGTCCAGCGGCAGCACGAAGCAAAACCGTAAGTACAATGGTCTCGCGCCGAATGCGCGCCTCATCGCGGTCAAGGCGTTCGGCGACAACGGCTCCGGCTCCTACGCCGACGTCATTCGCGGTATCGACTGGATCGTCGACAATCGCGATGTCCACAACATTCGCATCATCAACATGTCGTTCAGCGCGCCGGCGCGCTCGCACTACTGGGACGATCCGCTGAATCAGGCCGTCATGCGAGCCTGGGAGGCGGGCATCGTCGTCGTTGCCTCGGCGGGTAACGTCGGTCCGGACCCGATGACGATCGGCGTACCCGGTAACGTACCCTACGTCATCACCGTCGGCGCGATGACCGACAGCGGCACGCCCACCGACGGCTCGGACGACATCCTCGCATCATTTTCAGCGGCCGGCCCGACGGTCGAAGGGTTCGTGAAGCCCGAAGTCGTCGCTCCTGGCGGCCACGTACGCGGCATCATGGAATCGGAGGACCTGATTGCGCAGCAGCATCCCGAGTTCTACCAGGGCAACAACACGTTCGAGATGTCCGGCACGTCGCAGTCCGCGGCGGTCGTCAGCGGCGTCATTGCCCTGCTGCTCGAGGCGGAGCCGCATCTGACGCCGGATCAGGTCAAGTGCAAGGTCATGTCGTCGGCCCGCCCGGCAACCGCTTCCGACGGCACGCTCGCTTACAGCGTATTTCAGCAGGGCGCGGGCCTGGTGAATGCCTACGACGCCGTTTTCGGGACGACCTACGACTGCGCGAACCGCGGCCTGGACGTCTCGGCAGAATTCCTCGGCACGCACTTCGGCGGTCGCGCGAATCAGGATGCGAACGGCAATTACTACCTGATGGGCCTCGAAGGCTATCTCTGGAGAGACGGTTACCTCTGGTCCAACGGCTATCTCTGGACGAACGCGTACCTCTGGCGCGACGGCTACCTCTGGGCCGACGCCTACCTCTGGTCGAACGGCTACAACTTCACGGACAGCGCCGGCAACTCGACGGTCAACAGCACGGGTTACCTCTGGTCGAACGCGTATCTCTGGTCGAATGCCTATCTCTGGAGCAACTCGCTGACCGAGACGATGTCGATCAACGTCTGGGTCGAGGAGCAGACTGCGCCGGAGAGCGCGTCGTCGGCCACCAGCGAGCCGTCATCGACGAGCACGACGGAGGAGACGACCACTACAGAGCAGACCACGACGAAAGGCGGCGGCAAGGGCAGGAAATAAGCGCCGCCCCTACTAGATCGTTAACTTATAGATCCCGGCCCGGCGTCGCGCGCCCGGCCGGGGTCTTCGTTTCGGGAACGCAGCGCACGCGAATCACTTCTTCCTGTTCGGCCGTGTCGAGATGCTCCTCCATCATCGCGAGATCCTCGCGTATCTCCGGTAGCACGACGTTTTCGAGCGCGCGCACGCGGCGCTCGGTACGGCGATACTCTCTCGTCAAGCGACGAATATTGGCGCCGATCGCGGCTAACTCTGCGGCGACGACCATGAGTTTCCTGTGGGCAGCCGCGCAGGCAAGCACGGATTTGGCCGCCCGCACTGGTGTGCGCGTTGCCTCGCGCGCGCCGGCATCGACGCGCGCAGCGAGCATCACCTGGCCGACGCTCGGCCGCTGCTGCACGACGAGTTTGAAGTTCTCGAGCTTCGCTGCCGGGTACACCTGCAGCCCGTCCAGGCCGACGTCGGCAACCGCAGCGACGAGCGTGTCTCTCGCAACCTCGCTCAGCTCATCGAAACGCGCCCGGACTTCGGCAAAAGCCTGCCGCTGCACGAGCATCTCCGCCGCGAGCAGGATGCGCTTTTCATCGAGGAACTCGTAGCCGTCCCTGACGAGCTGCTGCTCCTCCTTGAGCGCGAGCCAGGCGCTGCGCGACACCG
>JBFHXQ010000187.1:0-6210 GCA_041598895.1 Woeseiaceae bacterium
CGACGCGCTTCAGCAGGGTCTTGACCGTGCGGCTCGGCTGGGCGCCGACGCTGAGCCAGTAGTCGCAGCGCTCGACCTTCACGCTCAGCTGACGGTCCTCCGGGGCCAGCGGGTCGTACCAGCCCAGCTCCTCGATGACGCGGCCGTCGCGGGGCGACCGCCGGTCCATGGCGTTGAGCCGGTAGAAGGGACGGTGCCGGCGACCGATCCAACCTCGACCGAATCGCCGATCTGAATCGGCCGCTCGAAAATAAGAATCAGGCCGGAGACGAAATTATTGACGACGTTCTGCAGTCCGAAGCCGAGACCGACGCCCAGCGCGCCGAGCAGGATCGTGATCTTGTCCATGCCCATGCCCATGGCGCCGACGGCCAGGAGGAAACCCAGCGTGATGATGCCGTACTTCACGACCGCCGAGATCGCAAATGGCACGCCGCGGCCGAGCTCCAGCCGGCTGTAAACGTCCTCGTCCAGAATCAGAGTAATCAGGCGAGCCAACAGGACAGCGCCGAATATCGTAATGCCGAACGCGAGCACGTCGGCAAGTGAAATTGCGATGGCGCCGGCGCGCAGTTCGGCGAAAAGAACGCTGCTCACGCTTGCTGCCAGGAAATCGCGCACGGCAAACAGGTCCAGCGTGATGAGGAACCAGGCAACGACGGCGATGATGGTCAGGAGCCCGCGAATGCGCACGCGCAGCGCGGGCGCCCGGTTTGCCAAGACCCTGACGTTCTGTGCGAGACTGCTATGCAGGATGAGAGCGACGATTGCGTCCGCCGCCCGGATCAGCGCCACCAGTAGCAGCGCGAGGTATGCGCTGTTCAATACGCCATAGCCGATGAGCACCGCCAGGCGCACAAACCCTGCAACCGCAGCGAGCGTCGCGACACCCAGCAGGAACAGCGCGACGTCCAGACCGAGCCGAACGCGTCTCGTCCAGGGGTTCGGGGAGCCGGATTCGCTGCTGTCGGGCAGCGCTTTCGATCGCACGAGCCAGATCACGATCGCAATTGCGGCCAGCATTTCAAACAGGAAGATGAGGCGTGCAACCAGCGGCGCCGCTTCCACCAGGTCGCGAACACGATCGATCACATACAGTGCCGACAGCATGTACAGCGCGGGGCGGATAGGGGGGTCGAGCAGCGGCTGGACGAGCCGCACGACGGGCAGAACCAGCAGTAGGCCAACGGCGTCGTCAACCGCCGGCGGCGTCGAAACATAAAGCCAGGGTGTCAACAACAGGGCGATCAGGGCCGCGAGCGTGACCGGTCTTTCGAATACCGACATGCCGGCCGCTGCGCTCGGCTCTGTAGCGGTCCAGGCGCGGGCCGCCTTGCGTGAGCCGCGCAGAACGACGGCGAGGCCGAACCACACGAGCAGCTGGAACACCAGGCGGTCGGTCTCGTGTCGAACCAACAAATAGATTTCGGACCACCAGGCGCGGATTTCACGCAGGGCGCGGGTGCCCAGCTCGCCGACCGACACGCCCGTAATCGCCTCGCTCCAGAGTGGTGCTCGCTCACGACGCGTCAGGTTCTTGAGAAGCTCTGCCTCCTCGGCGGACGTCCGGTCGAGGGCTTCCTGTACGGTGTTGCGCGAGCGGGCCACCTTCCCCTGCAGGGCCAGCGCCCGATCGCGCGTTTGCTCGAGCGCTGCCTGCGCGGCGCCAAGCTTCTCCGCTGTGTCCCTTATTACCGATACGATCTCGGCCGGCGCATCCTGTTCGCGGGCCTGTTGCAGGGTCAATCTCCAGATCTCGCTTCGCGCCGAGAGCAGGGCCAGCTGGCGGTCGACCGTGTCGCCGCGCGCGTGTAGCTCGTTCTCCCAGTCTTCGAGCGTGCGGCCGATTTCGCGCCACGTTTGCTCGATCTCGGATATCGCCTCGCGCGAGGAGGCTGCGGCGAGCGAGGCTTTGAGCGAGATCAGCCGCCTTGCGACGTTGCCCTCCTGCATGGCGAGCTCGTCCTCGATGCTGTCGAGGACAGGGGTGCGCGCGAGCAAGGTATCGGTTTGGTCCAGCAGCGTGGCTTCCGAAGCTGCCTGGCCCGGAACGTCGGCCATCGATATCGGCAGCAGAACCGGGGGCTCCTGTTCCTGCGCGGCCGCCGCGAGCGGCAACAAGGCAGCAATGCCAATCAAGAGAATGCGGCGTAACGAGCGCCGGCCACGGGGACTCTTGCTGGTCCCGCATGAACGCATGGTGGGCATGATCACCTGTTATAAGAAACTAGGATGCCTCCCTGTAACGTTTGCGATTCTCGCGCATTTCAGATGCCTGATAAAGACTTGCGGTGGGATGAAAATGGGACCGAAAGCGTCCTCCGAACGCAAAGACGATGCGACCGCAATACCTAGGCCCGACTATCGGGGGGGAGCTGCGCCGATCAGTCCGCCCCGGGCCACCGTCCGACAACTCGTTTCTGTTGAAAGCCCCCCGATCCCGACACGTTCGGGTGTGATTCGGGTCGTAACCGGATAGATTTGTCCGGCACGAATGCTCACAAGCCGACCGGTTCGGGGGAGGCAGAATGAAGAAGATCGCGGCGGTGCTGGTCGTCATCGTCATCGGCCTGACGATCTATAGCCAGAGGGCGACGATCGCGACGCGGCTCCTCGAGAAGGGCATCGATACCCGAATGGGCGCCGACGTCGCAGCAAGCTTCGAGGACGGCCTGCACCTGGCGCTTTGCGGCGCCGGAGGACCGATGCCCGCGCCCGATGCCTCGGGTCCCTGCGTTGCCGTCGTGGCCGGCCGCCATCTGTTCATCGTCGATGCGGGCACGGACGGCGTGCGTAACCTCGTCCGCATGGGCTACCGGCCGGGGACCGTCAAAGCCGTCTTTCTCACCCACTTTCACTCCGACCACATCGACGGCCTGGGCGAGCTCGCGATGGTCCGCTGGGTGGGCGCTGCCAATGCAACACCGCTGCCCGTTTACGGCCCCGACGGCGTGCAGGACGTTGTCGCCGGCTTCAACGCGGCCTATGCGCACGACGCACGCTATCGCCAGGATCACCACGGCGATACGGTCGCCCCGTTGAGCGGCGCCGGCCTGGTGGCGCACGCATTTCCGCAGCTGGCAGATGGAGAGCTGGCGACGATCTACAGCGACGCCGATGTGACCGTACAGGCACTGACCGTCGATCATCGGCCGGTCAGGCCCGCCGTGGCCTACCGGTTCACGTACAAAGATCGCTCGCTGTTGATCAGCGGCGATACGGTCAGGTCGGATAACGTCAGGCGATTCGCCGACGGCGTCGACCTGCTGGTACACGAGGCGCTTGCGCCAAACCTGGTCGGCCTGATGCACGAGGCCGCTGAAGCAAACGCCAGGGTCGTGATGGCAAAGATTCTGGAGGACATTCCCGACTACCACAGCACCCCGGCCGAAGCGGCCGAAATCGCGCGGGACGCGGGTGTCGGTCACCTTCTCTACTACCACATCGTGCCGCCAATGATCATTCCGGGGCAAGAGGCCGCCTGGCTTGATGGCGCCGACGAGATCTTCCCCGACTACACGGTCGGTCGCGATGGCACGTCGTTCTCGTTGCCTGCCGGATCGACAGATATCATCCAGACGCGCAGGGGACTGTAGGCGGCGAGTGAATCGGGTGTTCCTACTGCCGTTCCGCTACCGCAGGGATCCGGGGACATTCCGGCACGGAATGTCTCCTTTCGTAGGAGCGGTCCAGCCACAATGTTCGGACGGCCCGTGGGAGCGGCATCTTGCCGCGATAGACAGCCCGGCTCAATCCTGCCAGCGTTGCTTCTTCCCCTGCCGGTTGACGAGATAAATACCGGCGGCAATGAGAATTGATCGGGGTCAGAGTCAGGTGCCAGAGTAAGTCCAAAAACAAAAGGTAAACGTTCGAGTGACAACAACGAATATCGGCACACGCTGCCAACAATACCGGCGTTTACTCTGGCACCTGACTCTGACCCCTATCGATTGCTGACCTCACCATTCGTGGTCGCACTCCTTGCAGTGCCAGTACGGTTGATCCTCTTCTTTGCAGCAGCCGCCGAGTATTATCTCGCCGCACTCGTACGCTTCGATCATCTCGGGGCCGGGCTCGCCGTATTCGATAGGAACGATGTTCCCGGCTTTGCAGCCGGGGCAGTGTTTCGGTTTGCGGGGCATTGCAATGACTGAATATTGCGGCGCTCAGTCCGGCACCGGCACGTCGAGCGCGGTCGCCGACGCCGCCAGGCACTCGTCGAAGTAGCGCTCGAGTCGAGCATTCGCGCCGCGGCAGCCGTCGACGACGCCTTTGGCAAATTGCAGATACTGCTCGCGGCGTTCGGTGTTCCAGTCCGCCGGCGGTGACTGGCCAATGTCCCGAACGTTGCAGATCTTGTCCGCGAGCTTGATCTGTTTCGCGCGATCCGACAGATGCGGCGCATGTTCCTTCTGCCGGCGTTTGCGCTCGGCTTTCGGTAAGGCCTTGTCGTCGGTAACTTCCATGACCAGGTCACGAACCTCGGGGCCGAACGTGTCCTCGAGTTCCTCCGGCGTGGCCTCGGTATCCTCGACCGTGTCATGAAGCACGGCCGCCATCAGCATTGCGAGATCGTCGACGCCGCCGACGCGGACGATCATTTCTGCCACCTGGATCGGGTGGTTGATGTACGGCGATGCGTCCACGTCTTTGCGCCGCTGGTCGCGGTGCTTGTGCGCCGCGAATTCCACCGCCTGCAGCAGGTCGCGGGCGATGCCGTCAGTCGTGCTCATGGTCACCTCCTCGGGAAAGCGTAACAGGAATGGGGTCTTTGGCACGGGACTCAGGCCGCAGTCTTCTTGAGGCGGTTCCCGTGGCGAAATTTCGATCCCAAATTCCAAGAGTAAAACGAAAAATAGGGTCGGAGTCAGGTGCCAGAGTAAAACCGAAAAGAAAAGGTAAAAATCAATTGATGGTGACGAGTCTCGGCATTAGCTGCCGTGAATACCGGCGCTGACTCTGGCACCTGACTCTGACCCCGGGGATCCCCGATGTGGCATCAGCGACGCGACGCGCTGGTGCGCACGAGACGACGACGTGCCGTTACAGATTGCGCGATGTTTTAAGCGCATCGTCTTCGAGCCGTTTTGCGACTTCAGCATCGATGCCCATAGACTCAATCATGCTGTCGAGTACGCGGCGCTGACGTTTGCTGATATGACTGTCCTCCAGCGCCGCTTGCAGGGCGTTTTCGTACACCTGGAGCTTGCGGTAGGACTCGTACTCGGCCGTATCCAGAGTATTGGGCATCGCCGCGTTCGAAAGGCGTTCTGCTGCGCGCTGAATCGGGTCGAGCACAAATACGAGTGCGCCCGTGCAGATGATTCCGAGTACTGTGCCGAGCTGGTCCGACAAAAAATTCTCGGCCAGTTCCGAGGCGACGAAAAACGTTGCGACGAACGCGGCCGCGACGGTGCTGCGTTTGAGCGTACGCTTGATGCGCAGATCGATGTCGAAAAGTTGTACGCGCAGCACACCGTAGGCGACGAGCGGTACGTAGAGCATGACTGCAACGATGTACGGGATCACGACCGCAAAGAACAACGCATCGCGCCTCGTTGGATCGAATTCGCCAAAATAGCCGTAGTAGTGTAAAGCGATGAGCGCGAAACTCAGCGCCCACAAGACGTCGCGCATGCCAAACGCCATCGCAAATGCCTTGGCCCGTTGGCGTTTGGCTTCGTTCGTTGCGATGTACCATGAATGCAGCGCCGCCACGAAACCCCACGTCAGGACGAAGCAGATGACAATGTAAAACGGCACCCGGAAATGCTCTTGCGTCGTTTCGGTCAGCACGAACATCGACAGCGCGATAGCGAGCCCACCATAGAGAATGGCGCGGCGGATAAGGACATTCTTGAGCGGCGCAACGAGCGGCGACTCGAGCGTCATGCCAAGAAAAGGCAGATACACGGCGATGAGCGCCCAGTCGGAAGCCTGGTGGATATCCCGCCAGTTCAATCCCGTCAGGCCGAACGCATCGGCGAGGAAGCGATCAACATATACGGGATTTTCGTGACTGGAGATGATGGCCATGCCGTCGACGGCAAGCATCGCGACGAGGAAGCGCGCGCCCCGGGTCGGCGGCGCAACGACAAAAATATAGAGCGCAAACACCCACGCGACGAACGCAGCCGGTATTCCTAGCCACTCTGCCGCCATACGCTGTCCCTCCGCCGCCTGACCCTGCTTACATTAGCCCAGGCCACG
>JBFHXQ010000188.1:0-6182 GCA_041598895.1 Woeseiaceae bacterium
AAAGTGCCCTGGGAAAAATCCCGGCCTCGTGATCCCTACGTCGAACCGTCGGGCCGCGTCTGGTTCGTCGGTCAGCGCGATCATTACGTTGCACACCTCGATCCCGCCAGCGGCGAATTTACGCGCTTCGATTTGGATGACGGAACCGGCCCTCACAACGTCATCGTTGCGGGTAACGGCGCGGACGCGAAGGTTTGGTATGCGGGGAATTTGAAGTCGCATGTCGGCTGCCTGGACCCGCAGACCGGGAATATTCGTAAATTCCCGATGCCAGATGAGGCTGCGCGCGATCCGCACACGCTCGTTTTCGACGCGCAGGGGAATGTCTGGTTTACGGTCCAGATAGGTAATTTTGTCGGCAAGCTCGAATCCGCGACCGGCAACGTATCGTTGCTTGCGGTACCGACGCCGCGCGCACGACCGTACGGCATCAAGCTCGATGCCGTGGGCAAGCCCTGGGTTGTCGCGTTCGGCACGAACAAGCTTCTCGCAATCGATGCGGCGGCGATGACGCTCGAGGAGATCGAGATTCCCGATCCCCGGGCGCGCCCGCGACGGCTCGAGATTACTCCCGATGGCAGAGTGTGGTACGTCGATTACGCGCTCGGCCAGCTCGGTAGTTACGATCCTGCCACAAGAGATTTCACGGCGTGGGACCTGCCATCGGGCGGGAGCAGCCAACCGTACGGCATGGCTCAGGACCGGGCCAACCGCCTGTGGATCGTCGAGACCGGCGTGCAGCCGAACCGATTCGTTGGATTCGATCCGGCGACGGAATCGTTTTTCAGCGCTACGGACATTCCGAGCGGCGGCGGGCGAGTCCGCCACATGTATTTCCACGAACCGGCCGGAGAAGTCTGGTTCGGTACCGACACGAATTATATCGGTCGTGCCAAAGTCCATTGATTGCGAAGGCACGCTGCGTGCGACGTTGCTGAAATAATCTGCCAGGCACGACGATGGCCGTGCCCATCAAGCAATGATTCGTCCTGGTCGACCGTGACTTCCCGGCCGCAGGCCATGCGAAGACATCGCAGCCTTGGCTTAACCGGTGCCGTCAGGAAACCTGGCGCCGCGACTCGATGCTCATGGGGGGCGCCGTGAAAAAAACAACTTCGGGCGACGGTCTCAACAGACGCGAATTTCTGTCGGGTGCGGCCGCAGCCGGCATGGCTGCAGCGGCACTGCCTGCGCCGAAAACCGCGGCTGCCGCGACGGCACCGCCGAGCGAGGCTCAGCTCGCTCGGGAGTTCGAGGTGCCGGCCGGTTACAGCGAAGGCGAAGCACAAGAATACTTCGTTGCGCACCCCGGATCCGATTTCATGTTCGACGTGATTCGCGGTTTGAACTTCGACTACATAACGACGAATCCCGGATCGAGCTTTCGGGGGTTGCATGAGTCGATCGTGAATTACGGCGGCAACCGACAGCCGGAGCTGATCACCTGCACGCATGAAGAGCAGGCGGTCGCAATGGCTCACGGCTACGCAAAAGTGGCCGGCAAGCCGCTCGCGATGCTGGCCCATGGTACCGTCGGCTTTCAGCATGCAGCGATGGCCGTGTATAACGCATGGTGCGATCGCGTGCCGGTGGTCATCCTGGGCGGAAATCATTACGACGCCACGGAACGTCGCAGCGGTGTCGAGTGGGCGCATTCCGCGCAGGACGCCGCCGTGGTGCTTCGCGACTACCTGAAGTGGGATGACGCGCCGCAGTCGCTGCAGCATTTTTCGGAATCGCTGGTGCGCGCATACAGGATTGCGATGACGCCGCCCATGGGCCCGGTCGCCGTGATGCTCGACGGGCATTTGCAGGAAGCCGACGTCGGCAGTCGTATTCCGGCAATCCCGCGACTCACTGTGCCGGTGCCGCCGATCGGCGATACTGCTGCGCTTACCGAAGCCGCGCGCTGGCTCGTCGATGCCGAAGCGCCAGTCATCGTTGCAGACCGAATGGCACACGATCAGACGGGCATGCAGCGGCTGGTCAGACTCGCGGAAATCCTGCAGGCGCCGGTCGTCAACCTGCGCGGCCGTCTGAACTTTCCCACGACGCATTACCTGTCACAGGGACGCAGCGAGATCGACCGCGCAGACCTTATCCTCGGTCTCGAACTCAACGACCCCTGGGGCGTCGTCAATCGCATGCGAGACCGCGTGCACCGTTCGGCCCGACGAACGGCGAGGGCTGACGCACGGCTGATCAGCATCGGCGTCGGTGACCTGTTCCTGAAGTCCAACTACCAGAATTTCCAACGCTACTTTTCGCCGGACATCAACATCTCAGGCGACGCTCAGGCGACGCTGCCTGCGCTCATCGACGCCGTCGAGCAAAGGATGTCGCGCGCCCGCCGGCGTTTGAACGCGGACAGAGAGCGGCACTATCGCGCAGCACACACCAAACGTCGGGAAAGTGCACTCGACGCCGCGCGCTACGCATGGAATGCCAGCCCGGTCAGCACGGCACGCCTGTACATGGAGCTTTGGAACCAGGTACGCGACAAGGACTGGGCGATGGTCTCCGAGGACCGTCAGCAAAGTTCCTGGGGACGCCGGCTGTGGCCGATGGAAAAGCACTATCAGTACATCGGCGGCTCGGGCGGCGCAGGCATCGGCTACGGCGCACCGGCGGCTGTCGGCGCGGCCCTGGCTCATCGCGCCGAGGGCCGGCTCGCCATCAACGTCCAGCGTGACGGCGACATGCTGTACGTGCCGGGTGCGTTCTGGACCGCGGCGCATCACAGAATTCCGTTGCTTACCGTCACCCACAACAATCGCGGCTATCACCAGGAGTTCATGCACCTTCAGCGTATGGCGTCGCGGCGCCGGCGTGGACTTGCAGGCAGCTCATGGATCGGCAACGCGCTGCGCGATCCGGCGCCTGATCTCGCGAAGATCGCTGCGGGCATGGGCTGCTGGTCTGCAGGTCCGATTAGCGAGCCGGGGGACCTCGCGCCGGCATTGAGTCGCGCGCTCGACGTCATCGCGAACGGTGAACCCGCGTTCATCGACGTCGTGTGCCAGCCGCGATAGGAGATCGGGCAATGCGAACCGATTTGCTGTGGGTGCTGATTGCCAGCGTAATGCTGCCAACCGGCTGGGCGCTCGCCGCCGAGCCGTCCGCCGAAACCCGCGAGGCGGATGGTCGCACGCTGTACCTGACATTCCAGTGCTGGCAGTGTCATGGCTATGAAGGCCAGGGCGGTGCGGCGCCGCGACTTGCCGCGAAGGACTACACCTACGAGGCTTTCGCTCGATTCGTGCGTCACCCGAATGTGATGCCCGCCTATCCTGTCGAACTGCTAAGCGATGCGGAATTGCGTCGAATTCTCGATTTTGTCCTGGCCATTCCGGATCCGCCACCGCTCGAAGACACTCCGCTGCTCGATGGTGAGTCAGGCAGCGCGCGGTGACTCGCTTAATTGCATGAGCAAGAAACGGAGCACCCGATGACCGAGCAATCAAACCAGACAACAAGCCGGCAATCCACGGTAATCGACCGACGCGCATTATTGAAGGCGGGTGCGACGCTGTCCGCCGGAGCACTTCTTGCAGGCCACGCGGGCATCATTGCCGCAGCACCCCGGCAGACAATCAGTCTCCCGGGCGCCGACGAGCTGGTTCCGGAGAAGATGCCGAAAGGCTTCTCGAAACAGGAAATGGAGCGGCGCTGGGTGAAGATGCGCCGCTTCATGGAGCGGGAAAAATTCGACTGCCTGCTCGTTCCTAAGCGACCGCAAGGCAACGCCGATGTCAAATGGCTTTCGGAGAGCGTCGCGAACTGGGTCGTATTTCCCGCCGACGGCCAGCCGACTCTCATTTTTCGACGTAACCAGGAACGCGACGAGATCGCGAGCAAGTCGCCCGTCGATTTCGACCTGCGCGTCAGTCGCTTCAACCGGTCCCAGGTCATGGTCGATCGCCTCAAGGAGCTCGGTCTGCACAAAGCGCGCATCGGAGTTGGCAGCCTGTCCGGCCAGATGCGCAACGATGAGGGCAGCGTCAGCCACATCACGATGATGAACCTAAAGGACGGCCTGCCCCGCGCGCGCTTCGAAACCGCAGTACCGCTCTTGATGCGTGTGAAGCTGCAGCGCGGGCCGGAGGAGATTGCGGTGCTACGGCTCGTGAGCCGGGTCAGTGAGCTCGCGGTAAAAGCGATCGTCGAAACGGCGGGCGTCGGCGTGATGCAGCGCGACGTCTGGTTTCACGTTTTCAAGACGCTGCTCGATGCCACCGGCGAAGCCGTCACGACGAATTCCATCCGCGCGGGCTACGAAGCGAACACGGCCCGTGGCCGACCGCTGAACGAGACGTTTGAGCCAGGCCAGATTTGCGGTCAGGAGCTGTCCGGTTCACTGCTCGGCTATTATTCTCAGGTAAATCATTCCCTGTGCGTCGGCCCGCCGGAGCCGAAGCACTGGGAATCTGCGTTCAAGTACGCCGTGGAAATCTTTCATACGCTGGCGGACGCTGCCAAGCCGGGCGTAAGTTTCGAGGAGTGGAGCCAGCTCTACCGCCGCAGGGTCGAGGAACGTGGCACGGCATGGTGGGGCGTCGTCTGGCACACCGGCGGAGCGCTCGGCGACGGACCGCGCGGTGGTCCGACGCGTCCGGATGAAAACAGCGACCTCGTCATGCAGCCCGGCATGGTCTTCACGGTGAAGCCCCGGTTTGCAATCGACGGGGTGGAGGCGCCGTCCGCGCAATTCGGCGACCCAATCCTTATCACGGAATCCGGTGCTGAGCGCCTCGGCCGCCGCGAGCCCGAGCTGATAACGCTCGGAACCTGACTGCCGAGAACGCAGCCTGTCCCGCCGGCTCATCGGCCGGCTTGGCATCATTATTGCTTGTGTATTCCGACAGGGACAAAGGAATGCAGACATGATTTGCAGTAATAGTGAGCCATGGATCTTCGGGGCTGAAAGCCTTTTCGCGCGCCTCGGCTATTCGGCGTGCACCGTAAGCTGGATCGAATTCGTGATGGTCGCGTGCACCGTCGGCGTCATCATTATGATTGCAGGGACAATTGCTTACACGATTGCCAGGCGGGTGGAGTGGGTCTACCTGAAGATGCGTACACGTAACTCTACCGCCATCGCCACCGACACGCCGCATTAATCGGCATGCCGTCAACTCCGAACGGAATGCGCGCCTAAGCTTACTCCCGCCTTGCTCGCTTATGTCGTGCGCGCGTCACCCGAATTGGACGTAATCAACACTCCGCGCAGCACTTACGTCAAGTAAGGCAGACGTCGATGCAGGCAACTGTCGAAATACCATACAGCACTCTCAGCAAAAACTTCGCCATTACCGTTCCGCGATAGGCGTGTCGTCAGATCGCGGGCCTCGAGTTAACCGAAGACAGGTCGAAGTCACCATAAGTATTTCTCATAGTCGATTAATTTTACGAAGAAAAGCCGTATCGGAACGTCTACGTAATCACGGTCACCGACAAGCCGCCACAATTCGCGCATTTTGCTACGCGATTCACACACTGGCATGAGAATTGCTCTGTAAATCGGTAGGGAATCGAGCTTTCGCCTGCAACTCGGGGACGGAAGCGGCAAAAACAATAAAAGAGTTGCTATGAAAAGATCGGCATTGATTATTTCCGACAACCTCGAGTTTCGGGAATGGCTGGGCTGCCACGTGACGACGCGCTGGCCGAAAATCGTTCTGGAATATTCCAGGCTATCGAATGCGCCGCTGTACCTCGATCGTGCGAAACTCGAACGTTATAAACTGATCGTCGTAAAGCAGGATTTTCAGTCATTTGCCGACCTGACCACCTGCATTTATCTGCTGCGCATACTGAATCTGGAATCCCGCCCGGAGATCGTATTGATCGCCGAGAATGCAGAACAGTTGCGAACGGCGCAGTCAACCAGACTGGGCGAAACGCGGTGCTTTCTTACCAGCGAGCTGACGTCGGAAAGACTCAGGGAGGTGCTGGACAGCATCGTACAGCGGGACAAGGAGCGCGGCGAATATTCCGAGGATGGCGCACCGCGCATTCCCGGCTACACGATACTGCACCCGATATCCGGCACCTACAGCGCCACGGTTTACAAAGCTTTCAGTCACGCCCTGGGCAAGGAGGTCGCCCTGAAGATCTGCGAGCTTCGGCGCGGCAAGAAGAGCTTCTATCATCGATTGACGCTGCGTGAAGAATTTGAAATC
>JBFHXQ010000189.1:0-6147 GCA_041598895.1 Woeseiaceae bacterium
CTGGCTGCCGCTGATCTCGGGATACAGCGAGCTTGCTTCGGGCAGGATCACCCGCAGCAGGTGGTGATGAGCGTCTTTCTGCATCGTGTGCTGATACATGCCGTTTTCGGCGACCTTATTGACCGGCTGGCCACTCTCGCGAATCAGCCACAGTACCTCGACGACCGCGTCGCAAATCGACCGAATTGCGGAGACCCATTTGTCTAGATCCTCACTGCGGCGCCCGAACGGCTGCCGCAGCCAGTGACTGTATTCGGGCAGGTCGAACTCGCAGGTGCCGCCGGGAATTGCGCTACGGTGCTTGATTCCGTTCAGAAATTCGCATTCCTTGATCGGCTGCAGATATTGCGTGCCGATCGCGCCGACTTCGGCACGGCTTTCTATCAGATTCTTGATCAGGGCATCCAACCGGCCCCTGTCGACCTCCGGCTGGGTCTGAAATCGTTGCAGCGCCGACAGCTGTTGGTCGAGTTCCTTGTGAATGTCACTACGGACGTCACCGCGGGACAGAATGGCCACAATTTCCAGCAGTCCGGCGATCGTCGCACGCGTTGCCCAGTTGCTGTGAATCTCGCTGTTGTAGAGCATCTGCTGATACAGAAACTCCAGGCGCATGAATGTCCGCATGCGCTCCGACAGCGGCTGCTCGTACTTCGCCGAGGCGCCGTTCAGTGCGTGCGCTGCAAGCTGACTCGCGGGTTTCGCCATCGGCGTATTCTGCGCCAGCGTTTGTCGGGCTGCAAATGACTCATTTTGCCGACAAATTCGGCGCGGAAGGGCTCGGGATTGACACTAAGTACCTCGGGCTCGGGCCATCTCGAGAAAGCGTGTATGCAGTAGCTCTACCTGCTCGCGGGTGGCGTCGAGCGTCCCCTCGTTGACGATCACATCGTCGGCGACTGCGAGTCGTTCCCGCCGGCTTGCCTGAGCTCTGAGAATGCGCTGAGCCTGCTCGCGCGTCTCGGTGTCGCGCGCGAGCAGCCTGTCGATCTGGATGTCCTCGTCGCAGTCGACCACGAGGACGCGGTCGACGAACTGGCGAAGCGGTGATTCGGCGAGCAGCGGCACGACCAGGATCTGGTACGGGCCACCCGCCCGTGCCGCTTGGCGGAACGTCTCGTCGCGGATGCGCGGATGGACGATTTCCTCGAGTTTTTTCCGCATATGTTCATCAGAGAACACAAGTTGCCGCATTGCGGCTCGATCGAGCTGACCGTCGGCCTTTATGACCTGGCTGCCGAACCGTTCACGAATGTCCGCGAGCGCCGGCTGCCCCGGGGCCACGACCTCGCGAGCGATCACATCGGTGTCGATAATCCTCGCCCCGAGGGCGCGGAACATCTCCGCGACCGTGGATTTGCCACTTGCGATGCCGCCCGTCAGGCCGATTCTGAGCGGCGCACAGGCGTTTCCGGCAGGGCGGGTCATCGAAACGCCAGCGTGAAATAGGCGCCCGTGATCTGGTCGCCGTACAGCATCGTTATCCAGCCCGCGGCAGCGAGATACGGACCAAACGGTATGGGAATCTGCCGGTCCCGTTGCCGAAACACGATCAACCCTAGGCCGACGGCGGCACCAACGACGGCAGACATCAGGACGATGATCGGCAGCGCCTGCCAGCCGAGCCAGGCACCGAGCGCGGCCAGCAGCTTGAAGTCGCCGTAGCCCATGCCCTCCTTGCCCGTCAGCAGCTTGAAGGCCTGGTACACACTCCAGAGGCTGAGGTAGCCGGCCAATGCGCCGACGATGGCGGTTTTCGGCGCGATGAACAGGACATCGGCGCCATGCAGCGGGTGAAACAGGCTCAACGTGAGCCCGACCCAGAGCAGCGGCAGCACGATCGAATCGGGGATCAGCTGATGGTCGATATCGATGACGCTGATTGAAATCAGCGCGAATGTCAGCCCGATGGCCATCAGCGCTTCCAAGCCGAAGCCGAAGTGCCACGCCGTGACCGCTGCCAAAATAGCGGTTAGTGCCTCGATGATGGGATAACGAGCGGAGATCGGTTCCTGGCACTCGGCACAGCGACCCCGCAACACGAGATAACTGAGAACCGGCACATTTTGCCATGCACGAATAGCTGTGCCGCACGACGGACACCGCGAATTCGGCGTCAGCAGGTTGAACACACCGTCGGGTATGTCGCCCTTCGGCAATTTCGTGATTTCATCGCACTGTTCACGCCATTCGCGCTCCATCATGATCGGCAGCCGGTAAATCACGACGTTCAGGAAGCTGCCGATGACGAGCGCGAATGCAAAGACTACGGCGATGAACAGCGCGGGAGACTCAGCGAGCAGGTCTAGCATTCGAAGTTTTTCACCGGATCGACGGCTTTGATCGACTAACGCGTGCGGAGTGTCGCCTGATCATAAGCAGGATGCAAATGCGAACTGTGCCATCCGGAGAGTGTTACCTGACAAATCGCGCGCGCAAACCACTGCATTGGAATCGCTCGCTGCGCTGCGCTTTATTTCCAATGGAGAAGATCCCCGCACGCGGCCCATGTCGATATACGGCAATTTGTACTATGCATCGAAAGATCTGCGGCACGCATAATGTGTGGCTGATCCATGACGCGATTTGCGCGCAAGACTGAGGCCTCGAGGGGCGTGGACGGGATGTCCTGTATTGGAAATAAAGCGCAGCGCAGCGAGCCATTCCAATACAGGACATGGCGGCCACGAACCAACGACGTCGGCACCACGCAGTGTCGTCGCAACCGAGCGAACCGGTAACGAATAAGAAAACTGAGGTAGAGCCGCAGTCGAGCTAGATAACCGCGCCCATCTTGAAGATCGGCAGATACATCGCCACGACCAGACCGCCGACCAGCACGCCGAGGATTGCCATGATCATCGGCTCGAGCAGGCTCGACAGGTTGTCGACGGCGTTGTCGACGTCTTCTTCGTAGAAATCGGCGACTTTGGCAGACATGTCGTCTAGGGAGCCGGATTCCTCACCCACGGCGATCATCTGGATGACCATGTTCGGAAACAGCCCGGTGTTTTCCATGGACTGCTGTAAGCGCTGACCGGTAGAAACCTCGTCGCGCATTTCCAGCACGCCGTTCTCGTAGACGATATTGCCGGTTGCGCCAGCCACGGATTCGAGCGCCTCGACCAGCGGCACGCCGGCAGCAAACATCGTGGACAGCGTTCGCGCATAGCGGGCAATTGCAGCCTTTTGAAGAATCGGGCCAATGACCGGAATCTTCAGCGACATACGGTCCAGAAACTCCCGCATTTTCCGCGAGCGCTTCTTGAAGTAAAAGAACCCGCCGATTGCGGCGCCCAGCATGATTGCCAGATAAATGCCCTTGGCACGGACGAACACCGACAGGTCGATGACCATGCGCGTAAACGTCGGAAGGTCTGCGCCAAAGCCCTGGAACAGATCTTCGAATGCAGGAATCACGAAAATCAGCAGGATCGTCGTGACGACGAACGCGACAACAAGCACCGCCGCGGGATAGGTCAGAGCCTTTTTGATCTTTTTCTTTAGGGCTTCGGTCTTTTCCTTGTAGGTTGCGATCTTGTCGAGCAGCGTTTCGAGCGCGCCGGCCTGCTCGCCGGCCTCGACGAGATTGATGAACAGGTCGTCGAAATGTAGCGGATGTTTCGCAAGCGCCTCGGCCAGCGCGCTGCCGCCTTCGACGTCGGCCTTGATGGCCATGATCAGCTTTTGCATCGCGGCATTTTCGTGCCCGGTCCCGACGATTTCGAAGGACTGCACGAGTGGGATGCCGGCTGCGAGCATGGTCGCGAGCTGGCGACTGAATATCGCGATATCGGCAGGCGTTATTTTACCGCCGCCGGAGAACAATCCTTTGCTCTGCTTCTTGATGCGGGTTGGCACGACGCCCTGGCGGCGCAGATCGGCACGCACGGCAGCCTCGTCGATTGCCATGCTCTTGCCTTTTACCTTGTTACCTTTTCGGTCGGTGCCTTCCCACGAAAATGGTACCGTGCCCGCAATTGCTGTCTCAGCCATGATGTACGTCCGCTATGCGAGGTGGAAAACTACTCGATTGTAACCCGATTGACTTCTTCAAGGCTGGTAATCCCTTCCTTGACTTTGTTCAATCCGGCCCGCCGCAGGTCGATGACGCCCTCCTTTTCGGCCTGATCGGCAATCTGCATGGCGTTACCGCCTTCCATGATGATTCGTCCCATGATCTCTGACACTTCCATCACCTGGAAAATACCGACGCGACCCTTGTAGCCATCGTTGCAAAGTTTGCAACCCTTGGGGCCGAAAATGGTCAGTCCCGCATCCAGATCGGCTTCGGTGAAGCCCTCCTTGAAAAGCGCTTCCTTTGGAATGTCCTTCTGTTCTTTGCAATTGTCACACAGCCGCCGGCCGAGTCGCTGCGCAATGATCAGGCTTACGGACGTTGCGATCGCGTAGGGTTTGACGCCCATATCGACGAGGCGCGTCAGCGTACGCGGCGCATCATTCGTGTGCAGAGTCGACAGCACGAGGTGGCCGGTTTGCGCAGCTTTGATGGCGATCTCGGCTGTCTCGAGGTCCCGAATCTCGCCCACCATTATGATATCGGGGTCCTGGCGCAGGAACGCCTTCAGCGATGATGCAAACGTCAGCCCGACTTTCGGATTGATATTGACCTGGTTGATGCCGGGCAGATTGATTTCCGCAGGGTCTTCCGCCGTGGATATATTGCGATCAGTTGTATTCAGAATGTTGAGACCGGTGTAAAGCGATACCGTTTTACCGGAGCCGGTCGGACCGGTAACGAGGATCATGCCGTACGGCTTCGCGAGATGCTTGAGGTACAGCGCCCTTTGCTTTTCCTCATAACCAAGCGCATCGATGCCGAGCTTCGCGCTCGACGGATCGAGAATACGCAGCACGATTTTTTCGCCGAACAGCGTCGGGCAGGTGTTGACGCGAAAGTCGATCGCGCGATTCTTGGACAGGCGCATCTTGATGCGGCCGTCCTGCGGCACCCGGCGCTCCGCGATGTCCATACGGGACATCACCTTGAGCCGTGCACACACTTTGGTTGCCAGCACTACCGGCGGCTGCGCAACCTCGGAGAGTACGCCATCGAGTCGCGTACGGACACGGAAGAATTTTTCGTACGGTTCGAAGTGAACGTCGGAGGCACCGCGTTTGATGGCATCGAGCAGTACCTTGTTGACGAAACGAACGACCGGTGCGTCCTCGATGTCATCACGGGCAATCTCGTCCTGCTCGTCGTCATCGCCGGCGATATCGAGGTTTTCGAGATCGAAGTCGTCGTCGGCGAGGCCGGACATGCTCGTGTCGACGGCCTCGATCGCCTTCGTGATGCGGTCCTCGAGCTTGTCCTGTTCGACGACCACGGGATCGATCCGCATGCTCGTCTGAAACTTGATGTCGTCGATAGCTTGGAGATTCGTCGGGTCGGCAATGCCGAGAAACAGGCGCTGTCCGCGTCGAACCAAAGGCAGCACGCGATGCTTGTTGACGAGCTTCTGATCCACTGCCCGGACCACTTCCAGGTCGATATCGACCGCGTCGAGATCGAGCAGCGGAACACCGAATTCGTGGGATGCGGCAACGGCGATCGCGCGACTGTCGGCGAGCTGCTCGTTGACGAGAAATGCGACGAGCGGAACCTTGGCTTGCTTCGCCCCCTCCGTGGCCTCGAGCAGGCGTTCTTCCGTGATGATACCGTCCTGAACCAGGCGACGGGGCAGTCCGGCCAGGTTGGTTTGCGATGCGGTAGCAGCCATAGCGTCAGCGATGAGCCCGGTAATCCTCTAAGCAACACAGTCTCACTGATCTAAGTGCTCGGATCAACTCGATTTTGTGCGGCCGTTCACAGTTACCGAATCGATTTAAGTAAAACCGTGAAATCTCGCAGAATTGCCCCAATTTCGCGCATAGACGAGGGGTTCAGGGACACCCGAAACAGGCGCTGCCGCGGCCTGTCAGTTGCGGCAGGTTTTCGGCAGGTAGCGCTCGTCGAAAGTCGGCAGCGCGTGCGCCGCGGTAACGCCTCCGCCGCTCATCTCACTCGTACCCGCCGGCGCAGCCGCAGTGCCGCAGCGCCACAGGACACTGCCGAGCCCCGACTGGTAAGGGGTCACGGACAGCGTCTGTCCGAAGATATCCTGATGCGCGTCGTTACCGAAC
>JBFHXQ010000190.1:0-6143 GCA_041598895.1 Woeseiaceae bacterium
ACCAGGTCCGGGCCGATGCCGCGACGGTGTTCGAGTATTTCCCGGTGCTCGAGGGTCTGAAGGACAAGATGGCAGCATACCTGTCGGGAGGCCAGCAGCAGATGCTCGCGATCGGGCGCGGCTTCATGGCGCGGCCGAAGCTCCTGATGCTCGACGAGCCTTCGCTCGGCCTGTCGCCGGTCCTGACGCAGGAGATTTTCGCGATCATCACACGACTGAACCGCGAGCAGGGGCTGACGATCCTGCTGGTCGAGCAGAACGCGAACGTCGCCCTGGACGTCTCAGCGCGCGGCTATGTCATGGAAGTCGGCGGCATGGTGATGGACGGCAGCAGCGAATGGCTTGCCGAGAGTGAAGACGTCAAGGAGTTTTATCTCGGCAAGAAGGACGAGGGCGTTCGCGGCCGCAGGCGCTGGAAGAAAAGGAAGACCTGGCGGTGACGCGCAGTCCGATCCTAGTCGATGGCTGTGACACGCTGCCGAAGCTGTTCCTGAAGAAATCGGCAGAGCGCGGAGATCGCATTGCCATGCGCGAAAAGGACTTCGGCATCTGGCAAAGCTACTCCTGGAACGACTATCGGCGCATCGCATTCGACATCGGACACGGTTTGCTCGCGCTTGACCTCGAGCGTGGCGACGTCGTTTCGATACTCAGTGAGGATTGTCGCGAATGGCTGTGGGCCGACATGGGCGCAGGCATTGCCGGTGCGGTCGTGAACGGCATCTATCCAACCTACCAGCCGAAGCAGGTGGCCTACACGCTGGCAGATTCGGCGTGCCGTTTCCTGTTCGTCGAGGATGAGGAGCAGCTCGATAAATATCTGAGCGTCGAGGCCGAGCTGCCGAAGATCGAGAAAGTTTTCGTTTTCGACTGGCGCGGCCTGCGTGGATTCGAGCACGACAGGGTGGCACCGATCGACGACCTGTACGCGCTGGGCCGTGAGTACGGGGCGGCTTTTCCGGGAGACATCGAACGCATCGTTGCCGAAGGCACCGGCAGCGATCTGGCCGTGCTGGTGTACACATCCGGCACGACCGGCATGCCGAAAGGCGCAATGCTGCCACAACGCTACATTCTGGCGCAGATCGATTTTGCACCGGACTACTTGCGCCAGGAAGCTGACGACGAGGTGCTGACGTATCTGCCGCTTTGCCACGTTGCGGAACGTATTCTGTCCGGTTGGTTGCCGGTCGGCACGGGCGCAACGATCAATTTCGCGGAAAGTCCGGAAACCGTGGCACAGAATCTGCAGGAGCTGTCGCCGACGTACATTTTTGCAGTACCGCGCGTCTGGGAAAAGTTCTACTCCCGCGTCACGACGGCGATAAGCGAGGCGACGTGGCTCGGCAAGAAAGCGTATAGCGCGGCAATTCGCGCCGGCGAGCGTCGAGCCCGAAAACTGATTGCCGCGCAAGAGCTGTCGATCGTCGACAGGTTGCTGTACGCAATCTCCGATCGTTTCGTATTCAGAAACATTAAGAAACTGCTCGGCCTGAATCGCGTCCGGGCGGCGGCATCCGGCGCCGCGCCGATATCGCCGTCGCTGTTGCGCTGGTTCCTGGCAATCGGAATCCCCATCGACGAACTCTGGGGGCAGACTGAGATCGGAATCGCAACCACAACCACGACGCGCACAGGCGTATTTCGTTTTGGCACGGTCGGTCCGGCGATGCCGGGCGTCGAGATACGCATCGCCGCTGACGGTGAGATACTCGCGCGCACGCGCGGCCAGTTCGGCGGTTACCTGAATCTGTCCGAAAAAACCGCGGAGACGATCGTCGATGGCTGGGTGCACACCGGAGATGTCGGTGAGCTCGATGCCGAGGGTAACCTGTCGATCACCGACCGTATCAAGGACATTATCATCACCGCGGGAGGCAAAAACGTTACGCCGTCGGTCATGGAAAACGAACTCAAGTTCTCGCCGTACATATCGGACGCGGTCGTCATCGGCGACAAGCGCAAGTTCCTGACCTGCCTGATCATGATCGACCAGGAAAACGTCGAGCATTACGCACAGATGCATTCGATTCCGTTCACGGATTATCGCTCGCTGTGTGCGAGACCCGAGATCGTGGAATTGATCGAGGGCGAGGTCAATCGCGTCAACAAAGATTTCTCGAGCGTAGAGCAGGTCAAGAAGTTCCGGCTGATCGACGTGCTGCTGACGCCCGAAGACGATGAGCTGACGCCGACGATGAAACTGAAGCGCAGTTTTGTCAGTAACAAGTACAATGCGCTGATCGAAAGCATGTACGCGGGCGGATGACGCGTAGAGGATGAATGGATGAAACGAATACTGATGCTGGCAATTGTCGCCTTGCACGGTTGCGGGGGCGGCGAACAGGCGGGGGACGGCATGCCGCGCGGCGTCGCTGCGGATACGATTACGATCGGCGCGCATTCGGACCTGTCGGGGCCGGTTGCGATCTGGGGAACATCTTCGATCAACGGCGCGCGCATGCGCTTCGACGAGGCCAATGCGGCCGGTGGCATCCACGGCCGAAAGATCCGCTACGTGGTCGAGGATACCCAGTACCAGGTGCCCGTTGCCGTGAAGGCGACAAACAAGCTCCTGAACGTCGACAATATTTTCCTGATGGTTGCGGCGCTGGGCACGCCGACCAACAACGCAGTCATGCCGCGGCAATTCGAAGCCGGCGTGCCGAATCTGTTTCCGCTGACTGCTGCGGTATCGATGTACGAGCCGCTGCATCCGATGAAGTTCAGCTACTTCGTCAGCTACCGGGACCAGGTCCGCGGCGGTATAGCCTACATGATCCAGCAACACGACATCGGGCGAGCGTGCCTGCAGACGCTGGCGACCGACTACGGGCACGAAGTTGAAATCGGCTTCGAGCAGTCCGTCGAGGAAAACGGACTCGAGGTGGCTTATCTCGGCCGGCACAAGGGCACCGAGACCGATTTTTCGGGCACCGTGGCCGGCATCAAGAATGCGGGATGCGACCTGCTCGTCGTGGGACCCCTGATCAAGGACGCGATACTCATCTACACGGCTGCACGTGACGCCGGCATCACGATTCCGGTACTGGTGAACATGGTCCCGTACACGCCCGAGGTTGCCGCGGCTGCGAACGGCAAGATGGAGGGCCTTTACGCGGCGGCGTCGTTCAAGCTGATCGATTTCGACGTCGAAAAAACGGCGGACACGTGGGCGGGCGACTGGTACCGGCGCTATGAGAAGTCGTTCGGCGAGCCGCCGCTGCCGAATTCACAGATCGGTTACGTCATGGGCGACCTCACGGTCATGGCGCTCGAGGCCGCGGGTCGCGAGCTCAGCGTCGGCAAGGTGCTTGCCGCGCTAGAATCGATAGACCATTACGAGGATCCGTTTGGCGGGCCATCGCTGTCCTTCAGCCCGACAAAGCACCAGGGCGGGGACTATCTGAATCTGTACCAGGTGAAGGATCGCAAGTGGGTCGTCGTCGCCGAGAAGCTGCCGTACTGAAGCGGACGTGCGGGGACACGCCACCTTGAATCTGCCGCGCCGTTCGGACCGGCGAAGCGACCTACCGAATCGCAGGATCGCGTGCGTTGGAGCCAAAATGCGGCCTACATTCGGCCCGACAGCATTTTGTGCCGATACTCGATCGGCGGCATGTCATACCAGGACTTGAAGGCGGTCGTGAACGAGCTGATGCTCGAATAGCCGAGCAGCATCGCGACTTCGAATGCTTTCAAGCGCTCGTCGCCGAGGTACTTCACGGCGAGTTCGGCACGAACTTCGCGAAGGACACGCTGAAAGCTCGTCCTCTCGGCCTTGAGCCGACGCTGCAACGTGCGCCGACTCAGCTGCAAGGCGCGACATGCCGCATCGGCATTTGCCTCGCCGGCAGCCAGCAGCCCGGCAAGTTGCTGCCGGAGGTCCGCAACGAGGCTATCGTCGCCGTACAGCGAACGCAGGTAACGCGCTGCCTGTTCCGTCAGCTGTCGGTACACTGGCGACCCATCGGATGGATGACGCGATTAACATACCGCGTATGCGTAAAATGTCCACTCGGGCGGAGGCCAACGCGGGCCAGAAATTTCGAAAGTGAGGAAAAACAATGACATCACCCGTTAATTACGAAATCGTCGAAGGAATTGGCGTCATTACGGTCGACTATCCGCCTGTCAACGCACTGTCGCACGCGGTGCGATCCGGAATTCAGAGCGGGCTTCGACAGGCATTGTCCGATGCTTCCGAGGCGATCCTCATCGTCTGCGAAGGCCGCACGTTCATGGCCGGCGCCGACATCACCGAATTCGGCAAGCCGCCGAAGTCACCTTGGCTGCCCGAACTCGTCGACGAAATCGAGGCGTCCGAGAAGCTGGTTGTCGCAGGCATACACGGGACCGCGCTCGGCGGCGGATTCGAGGTCGCGATTTCATGCCACTACCGCTGCGCGGTCGAATCGGCAAAGGTTGGCCTGCCCGAAGTGAAGCTCGGACTGCTACCGGGCGCAGGCGGAACGCAACGCACGCCGCGGCTCGCCGGCGTCGCGGCCTCGCTCGAGCTGATCAGCAGCGGCAATCCCATCGGCGCGCAACGCGCAACGGAGCTGGGGCTCGTTGACGCCATCGTTACGGGGGACATTCGCGCCGCGGCACTTGCCTACACGCGGGAGCTCCTCGAATCCGGCGCCGCGCCGCGGCGCACCAGCGAGCTCGGGGTCGGGAAGGTAGATGACGCCGTGTTTGACGAGTTTCGCGGCAAGCTGGCGAAAAAGGCGCGCGGTCAGAACGCCCCGCAGCGCATCGTTGACTGCGTCGCTGCGGCGATGACGCAGTCCTTCGAACAGGGTTCCGCCGTCGAGCGCGAGCTGTTTTTGCAGTGCATGAACGATCCGCAGTCTGCCGCGATGCGGCACCTGTTCTTTGCCGAGCGCGAGGCTGCGAAGATTCGCGGGCTGCCGCGCGAGACCAGGCGCCGTGATATCGCGAGCGTCGGCATCATCGGCGCCGGAACGATGGGCGGCGGCATTGCGATGAGCTTTGCCAACGCCGGTATTCCGGTAACGATATTGGACGTCAGCGAAGAGGCGCTCGAGCGAGGCCTTGCCGTCGTCGACAGGAACTATGGCGTCAGTGTCAAGCGCGGCAAACTGTCGCAGACGGACGCGGCCGAGCGTCGCGACCGTATTAGCGGCGTCACGAGCTACGACGGTATTGGCAATGTCGATCTCGTCATCGAGGCGGTGTTCGAGGATCCCGACCTCAAGAAAAAGATATTCGCGACGCTCGACGACGTCTGCAAGCCGGGCGCGATACTGGCGACGAATACGTCCTATCAAGACGTCAACGCGATCGCTGCGGCGACCAGTCGGCCGAGCGATGTCCTCGGCATGCACTTCTTCAGTCCGGCCAACGTCATGAGGCTGCTCGAGGTCGTGCGCGGGGACAAGACTGCGGACGACGTGCTGGCGACGACCATGGCGGTTGCAAAGGCAATCGGCAAGGTCGCGGTCGTCTCCGGGGTCTGCTACGGCTTCATCGGCAACCGTATGTTTTCCCCGTACATGCGCGAGGCGCAGCTGTGCCTGATCGAGGGCGCGTCACCGGAGCAGATCGATGCGGCGCTGTACGAGTGGGGCATGGCGATGGGGCCGCTGAGCGTTGCCGATCTCGCCGGAATCGACGTCGGCTACAAAGCCCGACAGGCGCTGCCCGAGGATCAGCGCGGGGACGCACGCGCGTCGCACGTCGCCGACGCGCTCGTGGAGCTGGGGCGCTTCGGCCAGAAAAGCGCGGCGGGTTTTTATCTCTACGATCCGGAGACGCGCCAGCAAAAGTCAGATCCCGCGGTGATGGAAATCGTCGAACGCGAGGCACAGGCGGCAGGAATCGAGCGGCGGCCGATTGACGCTGAGGAAATCGTGGATCGAACGATTCTGGCGCTCGCGAACGAGGGACTCCGGATCCTGGATGAGGGGATCGCGCAGCGCCCGGGCGACATCGACGTGGTCTACGTCTACGGTTACGGCTTTCCGGTCCACCGCGGCGGGCCCATGCACTACGCGGATGCGATCGGGGTCGACAAGGCGCTCGCGCGAATCAACGAGTTCCGGGAGCGTTTCGGCAGCGAGAACTGGGCACCGGCGCCGCTGCTGGAGCGCCTCGTGGCGGAGAAAACGTCGATTTCG
>JBFHXQ010000191.1:0-6138 GCA_041598895.1 Woeseiaceae bacterium
TCGAATAATAGGTATCGCCGCCGCTGGCGATGACGGCCGCAGCGGCATTATCGCCGGAGCCGAGCAATCCAGTGCCAAGCGTGGCCAGGCTGCCGACCACGCTGTTACCGACGTCGCCCGGATACATGAGCGAGTAACCGCAGAGCATGTACATGATGCACGCGATCGAATACAGGCCGACATTCTTCGTCAGAATCTCGGCGGTGTTCTTGGCGCGAACGAGGCCGGATTCGAGCATCGTAAAGCCGGCCGCCATCCACATGACGAGCGCGCCCATTACGAGGAAATATAGGGTATCCAGGGCGTAGGCCAGCTCCGTGACCTGCCCTGCCAACTGCGTTACTTCTTCCACGAGGTATTCCTCCCTTTAGTGCGTGCGCGCTCAGACGGCTTCGCTGCCGGTCTCGCCGGTGCGAATGCGAATGGCCTGAATGAGTTCGGAAACAAAAATCTTCCCGTCACCGATCTTGCCGGTGCGCGCCGTATTGGTGATGGCTTCGACGACCTGGTCGACGATATCGTCCGCGACGGCCAGCTCTATCTTGGCTTTGGGAAGGAAATCGACGACATACTCGGCGCCGCGATAAAGCTCGGTGTGGCCACGTTGGCGACCAAAGCCTTTTACTTCGGTGACCGTTATGCCCTGTATGCCGATTTCGGCGACCGCCTGTCGTACATCATCGAGTTTGAACGGCTTGATGATTGCGGTGATCATTTTCATCCTGTTAACCCTCTGTGCGAGATGTTCGGGCTGTGTACCCGGCGCAGGTGCCTACTGCAGATCGAACGATTTGCCGACCGTGAACAGCAGCGATTCGTCTTCAATCCCTGGTGTCCCCAGCAGATCGTCGTCGGCGAAAATCAGTACGATTCCGAGATCGAGCTCGAGCGCCGAGAAGCCGTAGCCGAGTTCGAGGTAATTGCCGTCGGCATCCTGACTGAACCCCGCGTAGGTGCCGTAGAAACCGGCATGCTCGAGGGTCAGGGCGTAATACGTATAGTCTTGCGTTGGTCCGGCGAAGTTCTCGTATTCGCCGATCGCGACATCAACGGACAGCGGTCCGTATCCGCCGCCAAGATTGATTTCCTGGTAGGTGTCGTCGAAGTCCCCGGTGTAGAAATAACCGGTGTAGCCGATGCTGTACGAGAAGTCTTCGTATTCACCGCCGTAGCCGAAGTAACCGTCCACTTCCAGGCCGTCCCCGACGTCGGCAGCCCAGGTGCCGATGTAAAAGCCGTTCTGCTCGAAATCGACGCCGCCGCTGGCCGATGAGGAATGCTGAAAGAGACCGCGAAAGTGGTACTCGCTCGCCCAGCCGACGTTGGCAGACCATTCGGCCTGGGAAACGCCGCAGAGCGCGAGCAGCCAGATCATGACGGACGTACGTAATAGCGTGTTCATCGGTAATGCTCCCTGTGCGAAAACGGGTGTCGAAAATTGCGTCGTACGGGAGGGAGCAGTATCCGTGCCAAAATTAGAAATATATTTAAGAACAATAAGTTATTAATTATGCAGCGGCGCTGCTGCACCAATGAAGTGCGCCATCATCACGCCGTTGCCCCGATCTGGGGAGGCGCTTTGGATTTGTGCCCGACCCGCCGAAAATCACGGCTGGCGTTTTCATGGGTGCTCATGTATCAAGCGGACATGACCGACGATTCCATCGACTCACTGGCCGCGAAACTCGCAGACGCGGTGCCGGAAGGACTCAAGTTCGTGCGACGCGAACTCGAGGACAACTTCCGCTCGGTGCTGAAGGCAGGACTTGCGCGACTCGATCTGGTGACCCGTGAAGAATTCGAAGTGCAGGAAGCCGTTCTTCTGCGCACGCGGGAAAAACTCGAGCTACTCGAGGCCCGTCTCGAGGCCTACGAGGATAAGCGGAACGCCTGACACCGGGCTGCGGACAGGCACGTTGCGTCCGCGAATGTCTCCGTAGGAGCGGCATCTTGCCGCGAATCATGGCGCCATGAAGGCGATCCTGCGTCGCTGTCGTGGGAGCAGATGTCTGGACGGTAAGTCCGCATGTCGCGCGGCAAAGGGATGGACGAGAGTGCCCTGGCCGGAAACCGGAAACTCAGTAGCGGCAACGGA
Organism: Woeseiaceae bacterium; assembly: GCA_041598895.1. Taxonomy (GTDB): domain Bacteria; phylum Pseudomonadota; class Gammaproteobacteria; order Steroidobacterales; family Woeseiaceae; genus UBA1847. The sequence continues at coordinate 2,096 of JBFHXQ010000191.1, forward strand.
GGGCCGGCTGTATGAGTCTCACGATTTTGAGGAGCCGCGCACAACTCGGCACGGATTCTCCACGAGTTACGATCGAAGTATTTCTCTCGGGCGGGTTGCCGAACTTTTCCATCGTCGGTATGGCAGAAACCGCGGTTCGGGAGAGCAAAGACCGAGTGCGTGGCGCAATTCTGAGCAGCGGCTTCAATTGGCCGCAGCAGCGAATCACCGTCAATCTCGGCCCGGCCGACATGAAGAAATCGGGCGGCCGGTTCGACGTCGCGATCGCACTCGGGATCCTCGCCGCCAGCAGGCAGGTTCGCGTGACCGGAAAACATCGTCTGGAATTTTTCGGGGAACTTGCTCTGAGCGGCGAAGTTCGGTCTGTACCGGGAATTCTGCCCGCCGCTATTCGGGCCGGCGTTGCCGGCCATGGCATCGTCGTGCCGGCAGCGAATGCACTGGAAGCGTCGCTCGCGGGGACCGACGTGCACCCTGTTTCGAGCTTGCTCGAGCTGACGGCACATTTTTCCGGCGAAAGAATCATCGAGCCGATCACGCGCCTGGAGCCCGACATAGGTTCGGCAACGCAATTAAACCTTGGCGATGTCAAGGGTCAGGCGCGCGCGAAGCGGGCGCTCGAGATTGCCGCAGCCGGACGCCATAACCTGCTCCTGATCGGTCCGCCCGGGACGGGCAAGACCATGCTCGCGCGCCGCCTGCCGGCGATATTGCCACCGATGTCGGCGGCGGATGCGCTCGATACCGCAGCCGTCGAATCGGTGCTGGGCAACACGCTGGACCTGTCGCGCTGGCGGCTGCGCCCGTTTCGGGCACCTCACCATACGGCATCGGCGGCAGCGCTGGTCGGCGGTGGACCTGAGCCGCGCCCGGGCGAAATCTCGCGGGCACACAATGGCGTGCTGTTTCTCGACGAGTTGCCGGAGTTCAATCGCAACGTTCTCGAAGCGCTGCGCGAGCCGCTCGAAGCCGGGTGCCTGACGATATCTCGCGCCGGGCGGCAGGCGGATTTTCCCGCAAACGTGCAGCTCGTGGCCGCGATGAATCCCTGCCCCTGTGGTTACCTCGGCGACCCTGCGAATAACTGTGCGTGTAGCGCGGACCGCGTTGCGAACTATCGGGCCAGGATATCGGGGCCCCTGCTCGACCGCATTGACATACACGTAACCGTACCGAGGCCTGCAACCGATGTGCTGCGGCCCGAGTCGGCTCGGGAGGAATCGAGCGCTGCCGTTTCGCTGCGCGTCGGCCGAGCGCAATCAATACAACTCAGTCATCGGGGGGAATTCAATGCGAAGCTTGCCGGCGATCGGCTGACAGATGCCTGCAAGCTGGATGCACGCAGCTGGAACGTGCTGGAAAAAGCGGCCGACCGTTTTACGCTGTCGGCACGGGCGCAGCAGCGAATCCTGCGGGTTGCGAGGACGATTGCGGACCTTGCTGAGGCGGCCGACGTCGATGCGGGTCACGTTGCAGAAGCGCTGTCGCTGCGGGCGCTGGATCGGCGCAGCGCCTAGCCTGTCCGCGTGCCCGGAATGGGCGGGTACGCTAGCGTGCTTCGTCCACCATGTACTCGACCGCGTCGGCGATCTCGGCGTCGGAAAGGTCGACCCGACCGCCCTTCGGCGGCATATAGCCTGCCGATCCCGTGTAGCCGTTGATGGCGTGCCCGATAAGCACATCGACGCCCTGGGCGATGCGCTGCGTCCACGCGTCGACGTCTCCAAGTATCGGTGCGCCCCCGATGCCGGCGCCGTGACAGGCGAGACAGGCCTCGTTATAGACCTGCGGGCCAGTGAGCGGCACGGCAACAGGTTTGGGTTCGACCGCGGTCTTGACGGTCGGCGCCATTGCCTGGGTTTCCTCGCCCGGCATGTACACCTGACCCACGGGCCGGATCCGCTCGGCAACTCTGGCCTGATATTCGGCCGTGTCGCGCGTGTAAACGCCCTGCGTCAGGTCGGACATTTTCATTGCGAGCACGAGAATCGCCAGGGCTACCGCAGCGAGCACCCCGACGACGAGGGAATACAGGTCAAAAAATTTCTGGTCCCGACTCAATGGAGTGCTCCGTTCATTGCGCTGGTCCGAATTCTCTGTGCCAACCGCGGCAGGATCCGGACCGCTGGCTCCGGAGCGGGGCTCCGGTCGAGGCGGGCGATTATATAACAAGCGCCGGAGGTCGCGATATGCGCCGGCCTGTGTCCCGGGCGCTAAATAGTAATCGCAACGGCGATCAGGGTGTACATCAGAACCGCAATCGTCGCGGCAGCCATCGCCAGCGGCAGCTGCGTAAATACGTGATCCATGAGATCCGCGCCGCAGGCGAGCGACGACAGAATCGTGGTGTCCGAAATCGGCGAGCACTGGTCGCCGAAAACGGAGCCGCCCATGATCGCGCCAAACGTTAGCGTTATATAGACGGGATCCGAGGAAATTGCGAAAGCGAGCGGCAGGGCGATCGGGAAGACGACCGCGTATGTGCCCCAGGACGACCCGACGGAGAACGAGACGATCATGCAGATCAGCATTAGCAGGCCCGGCAGCACGAACGGCACAACGGACAGCAGGCCGGCGCTGACGCGGATGACATATGCGGACGCGCCGAGCGCGTCGGATACCGCGGCGAGTGTGACTGCCAGGCCGAGAACGATCGCGCCGATCGTAACGCCCTTGACGCCGTCCACGAGACCGTCAAACGCTTCCGACGTCGGCATGCCGCGCAGGATCGAGAGCAGCATCGCGCTGACGACAGCCAGTCCGAAAGCCTCGAAGATCATCGGCGTACCGGCAATCAGCCAGGGAACGATCGAAAAACCGAGCAGTACCGCGATCGGTACAAAAAAATCGATGAGTGCAGGTTGGTAACCATCCGGCACACGCTGCGTGGCGAGTTCGCGGGAAACCATCGGTTCGGCGTGCGGGGAATCGAGTTCACCGGTTGCCATGACGCGGGCTCGGGCAGCCTGCATGGTGCGGCCGATATATGGCAGCCTCTGCAATGCAAAAAGCAGCGTAAACGTTACCGCGAGCCAGGCGTAGAAATTGAACGGGATGGATCGGAGAAACAGGCCGATCGCGGATTTCTGATCGGGAATGTGCGCAGCGAGCGACGGAATCGTGATGAGTCCTGCAACATAAACCGGCCAGACGTTGAAGGGAATGATCGTCGCGACCGGCGACGCGGTCGAATCCACGACATAGGCGAGTTCCTCGTGTGCAACACCCTCGCGATCGGCGACCGGCCGAGCGGTGGTGCCGGTAAGCACGGTACTGATCGTGCCGCCCTGATGAAAAATGACACCCATGAACCAGGCAAAAAGCAGCGCGGAGCGCCGGGAGCGAACGAAGTGTTCGGAGACGTATGCGGCGAAGTGTTGTGCGCCGCCGTTTCGATTCCAGATGCCGAGTAATCCGCCCAGTGCCCAAAGATAGACGAGCAGAATCTGCGCGTAGCGCTCCGAGCCTATGCTGGGGATCAGAAATTCCCGAACGATGTTGTATTGACCGGTGATCAGCCCACCGAGGACGACGCCCATGAACAGCGCAAGCACGACGTTGCGCGTCGCGAAACAGATAGCCAGCGTGGCCAACGCAGGTAACAGCGACGCAAATCCGTAGTGTCCCCGGGTCTCGGCGGCTGCGGAATCGATCTGCAGTCCAATCCATGCCGTCAGAGCAAACAAGATGACGAGCCCCAGCCGGGCGTGGGTTTGCAGGAACTTGAGCATGGACGAGGCACAGTCTGACAGGATTGTGCGCGGTATCAAGCAAGCAACCCGGGCCTCCGCGTTCGTCGCAAAGCGTTGGCGGCGCAACTCGGGATATCGGTAGAATACACGGCCCGGACGAATTCGAACTGACTGTAGAGAGGACTGGAAATGAGCGAAATCGACAACATGATCGAGGCCCTGAAGCAGAGGCGTGATGAACTGCGGGTACAGATGCACCTCGCGTCCAAGGAGGCGCAGGACGAGTGGGAGGAACTCGAAGAAAAGATGCAGGACTTTTCGGAAAAGGCGCGGCTTCGTGAAACGTCGCAA
>JBFHXQ010000192.1:0-6120 GCA_041598895.1 Woeseiaceae bacterium
GCCGATGCCGGGGACGGCCCAGCCGGCGGTGTCCGTTCCGGTCATGACTTTGCCGCCGGCCTGCACGTAGCCGTTCATGAACTTGAGCATGTTCTGGTAGGCCTGGTTGCGGTACTCCCAGTCGGCCGGCTCCACGTGGTCAAAATCATGATAGCGATTCAGCATCCTGAGCCGGTTCGCCTGCGGGATGTACGACAGTTCGTGACGGCTCAGGAGCTGGTAATCCTGCAGCTCGAACTTGGCGCGCTCCTTGTGAAAGCCGCGACCGATGGCAATGAAATCGGGCTCCAGGTACACGTCTTCTTTCACCATCAGCTCGATCAGATCGGCGGCCTTCTGCTCGTCCATATCGGCAAACGGCAGCGGGCTTAACGAATGCCGCTCGATGTTGCCCCAGCCCTCCCATTTCTTGGGATCCCTGGCGACTGACACCGCCACGCCGGCAGCGTGCTCGAGGATATCGGCGCCGGCGAGGATGGCTTCCCGCGCGTACACGGTGGGTCCGAGAGGCTGCGCCACGACGGGCAGGCCTGCGCGATGCGCCTCGGCGATCGCCGCCCGATACGCCTCGACCGGCGGACCGCGATGCACCTTGATCATGTCGGCGCCGGCGTCGATCAGGCGCCTGGCGATCGCTCGCGCATCCTCGGCGTTGGCGGCCACCTGCCGGCCGCTCAGGCCGCCGGCGGCGCCGCTACGTGCCGACAACGCGGAAATCCTGGCGCCCGCAAGGCTGCCGACGGCGACGAAGGTTCTCGGTCCGGGAATCTTGCCGGCGTTGATCGCCTCGCGCTGCGCCAGCGCCCATTCGCCGCCGCTGCCGATCGAGAATATCGACGTGACGCCGTAGTGAAGGGTCAGTTCGGCCATCCAGCCGGCGTAATGCACGTGCGCGTCCATCAGGCCGGGAACGATGTACCTGCCGTCGCCGTCGAGCACCGTGGCACCGGCGGGATACCGGGCCGCGCCGCGGCGGGCGACCGTCTCGATGCGATTGCCCCGAATGATGATCAGCGCATCACGAATCGGTGCGCCGCCGTTGCCGTCGATGAGCGTGCCGCCGTCAATGACGAGGACGTCGGCATCACCCTGCTCTGCGAACGCGGACAGCGACCAGCCACTGCTGCAAGTGACCGTGAAGAGATAAACGACGGCCAACGTGAATCCGCGGTGCCTCATAGCCCTGCCCTCTCCTGGACTCGGATCGTATGAACGACGCGGACGCGCCGCTCGCGATTTTGTCGAGATAAATCTCCGGTTTCGAGACCGGCCTGGCTCTCTGCCGAGAGCAGGCCGGTCACTCGCTTGCCGAACCGCATGCGAAACCCTGCCCCGCGCTCTTCTATTTGCGCGGCTGGATGTGCACCAGGTAGCTGTTGTGGTCCACGTACCAGAGAGATACAGGATCCGTGGAATCGTCTATCCAGCTCTTGCGATTGTGCGAATAGGGTTCCGGCAGCACGTAGGTAATCCACTCCTCGGTCTCGGGATTCAGCCTGAGGTAGCGGCCGGTCTGAACGGCAGATGCCCAGACCTCGCCGTTCTTGTCCGCGTTGGCCTCGTAGAAGCTGCCGAAATACAGCAGCGGGGCAACGAATTCCTTGAGGCGGCGCGTGCTCGATTCGAGACGCACCAGCGCGCCACCCTTGCCGCCGGCCCAGAGATTGTTGAACGGATCCATGGCGCTGCGACCCGGTCCCTGGTTCGGATAGCTCGACAGCCGCTCCACGACTTCGTTCTTCTCGATATCGAGCAGGATCACCCAGTCCTGAATCCAGGCGCCGCCGCCGACGAACTTGTTGTCGTCACTGACGTCGGTCCCGTAGGTGCCGCGCACGTTCTTGACCGGCCACGTTTGCACGTACTCGCCCGTCTCCGGGTCCGTCTTCGTCACCATGTTCGTACGGATCTTCCAGATGTAGCCGTCCGGCGCGACGGCCCAGTTGCCGCCCATCGACATGTTGCACGGCCGCGGAGTGCCGTCCGCCCGCAGCCGCGGCGGCGGCTTGATCTGGTGCATCTCGCCAGTCTTCGGGTCGATGCGGGTCAGTATGTGTGCCCAGTTCTGCGACGACCAGATCCAGTTCTGCTTCGTGAACGTGATCCAGTGCGTGCCGGGCAGGCAGCCGTCCGGAACCGGGACGTAGTACTCCTGGGTGAGCCCTGTTGCCGGATCCACCTTGCCCACGCGTGGCGCCCGATGTGGCGAGTACCACAGATAATCATCGGCATCCTGGGCCACGTCGTGCGTCGCGAGGTACAGGCGCGGCAGCTCGTATTCCCGCACGACGACCTCCGTCGCCGGTCCGGTGGGATAGGGGAACTCTTTGAAATGCGGATCCGGAGAGTCCGGTCCCCGCACGCTGGCGAGCCACTTGACCAGCTTCTCTTCCACGTCAGGCGTCATGCGACCGCGCGTATTGCGGTAGATCAGCGGCGAGCCCTGGTAATGACTCATGCGTTCCACGACGCGGCGCCAGCCGTTCTCATCGAACCGCGCCCGGAAAATTTGCTGATACGAATGACACCAGTTGCAGTTCTTGACGAGCACCCGCTTCACTTCCATCGTGCCGGACAGATTGAACAGCCACTCCGCGCCGCTCATCTGGCCCATGATGTCCAGCGTCGGGGGCAGCAGTTCCTCGTTCGTCACCCGCTCGAGGACAATCTCGTCCAGCTCCGGGGCACCGTCGATCCGCAGGCCGTCCCTGCGATACGGCTGCCAGCGCAGCGGCCGCGCGATGCGCAGCGTGTATTCGCCCTTCGGCAGTCTCGGGAATTCGTACTCGCCGACCTCGTTCGTGTACACGGTGGTGCGGATATTGTTCTCGCTGGCGACGAGCTGCACCATGATGCCCTCGCGCGGCACGCCGTCTGCCGAACGAACCTTGCCCGTCGGGCCGCCGTCGAGGTTTCCGCGGTAGTCGAACTTCATCGTGTCATCGGCCGAGGCGGTGTACCACGGATTGGCGGGGAGATTGACACCGCCGGAGGCGAGGCAGCAGTCGCCGCTCTTCAGATAACTTACCATGTCGGCGATGTCGGCTTCGCTCATCGTATGCCGAAAGGCCGGCATCAACGGACTGCCGTTACGGATCTTGTCCGCGACGGTCGCATCATTTACGGGCTCGCCGGACATCATCAGCGTCGGCCGCTCGTACAGGGTCTCGAGCAGCGGACCCGGGGAGCCCGCGCTCGCCGTGTAGGAGTTGTGACAGGACCAGCAGCGGTAGTAGTAAATTTCCTGCCCGCGCGCCGCGCCTTCGGGAGCGGCCTGCTGGAACGTAAATACCCTGGTCGACCGCTGCAGCTCATCGGTGTAGACGGCGCGGCCGGCATTGGCGACGTCCGGAGCGGCGCCCGTCTGCGCTGCGGCCTCTATGCCGAAAATAAGCGCTGCGATCATGATCGCATTACCGAAACGATTCATTGCCCTGTACATGGCCGGTTCTCCCGTTGTTACGTTTCTTACTGTCATAGGTTGTCGTGTAACCCGCGGTCAGGAATCGCTGTCTAATTCATCGGACAGTGATGCCATTGCTTTGCGATAAAACCGATCCTCGATGTACTTGTCCGGTGACGGGAGCGGCGCCTGCATCTGGCCCATCACCTCGCGAATCCTGATGATCTGGTCGATGCCGGATGTCTCGATCCTGGCATCGGGAATGAACCCGAATGTCGGGTCCACCGAGCGTGCGTAGATCTCGCGGGCTTCTGCAGACGAGACGCCGTCTGCGGCCATGATGATAGCCAGCGCTTCATCTTCGTTCGCGGGGTCGAGCAGCCAGTTGATGGCGCGAACCATTGCACGAATATAGCGCACGGTAAGCTCCTCGTTCCGGTCGGCCCAGTCCCTGCGCGCCGTCGTGACGGCTCGGGCATAGTCGGTTATGTAGTCATCGGAGCTCAGCAGGCGGTGAAAACCCCGCTGTTCGAGTTCCGCATCCAGCGTCACCAGCCCCCCCACCGTTTCTCCTCTAAGCATGGACTGCACACGCATTGGCCCGCCGCCAACCGATTTCAGATCGTAGTCCTTCCTCCACACCAGGCCTTCGCGGTTCAGCATATACACGAGCATCGGTGCGTAACCCGTGGTGATCGCGTCGACCGCCAGAAACTTGCCCTTCAGATCTGCAATGCTGCCGATGTCCGGTGCAACAACGAGCTCCATGGGCTGCCGTCCGCTGTAACCTCCCATGACGATAATGAAGTCGTGCGACGTGCGATCCAGGCCCTGGCCTTCAGCCCACGCAATAATGTTGTCCGCGTTCGTTTGAATGATGTCGTACTCGCCGTCGATGAATTTCGTCATCAGTTCCTCTGACGAATCCACGCGGTGAAACCTGAGCGCAATTCCTTCGGCTTCCAGAAACCCTTTCTGTTCCGCTACGTCGGTTGCGGCCCCCAGACCGGAAAATCCTCCAACGTTAAGAACGTCTCTTGCGCCGGATGCGCACGAAGAGGCCAACGCGAATATGGCAACAAGCAACAAACCGGCGACCAGCGTCGGGCGTTTCGATGTCCGGTTTGCGATTTGCTTGACCAACTGCTGCGATCTTATGGGCGTCGTCATTCGCGTTCTTTATGGCAGGATTCATCGGCAGCGGCAACTTCGCGCCGGATGCGCGTCTTCGTTAACACCTCTCACAGGTTGTTAGAGGCGCATCAAGCACTGAAGACCACGGTGCACGGACGCTCTGAATCAATGCCACGCCATTAGTTTCGAGTGTAGCGACTTACGCGGCGCTACTGCGAAATTGATTTCTTTCGAAATGGTCGCAATGGCCGCAGGACGTCGCAGCAATTTTCAGAACCTATCTCAAATTAAATCGCAGCTGCGCTAGAATCATCGAGCGTACCGACGTGAGACGACCAGTCCTGCGGAACACGCCACAAGAAAACGAACGCTGTCTCGAGGGGAATAACGATGACTGCCACTCACGCGGAAAAGTTGCAGCGAGCGCCGAGGTTCAAACGGTTCCTCGGCATCGCACTCGCGTTGCTCTTCGCGCATCCCGCGCAGGCGCAGGAAATCACCGTACTGAAGGGCGCAACGCTCATTGACGGTACTGGCTCGGCACCAAAGACGAACACGAATGTCGTGATTCGCGGGAATCGGATCGAGTCGATCGATTCGCAGCGTGTCCCGCGCGGTGCCCGAGTCGTCGACCTGTCCGGCAAGTACATCGTGCCTGGTTTATGGGACAAGCACCTGCATTACAAGGACTGGTTCGGCGAGATGCTGATCACGAACGGGATTACGTCCGCGTTCGTGCAGTCGGGCGGCGGTGCGACCTGGCTCCATGCGCAAAACGAGGGCGTACACAAAGGCAAGATCCTGGGGCCGCGCATGTTCTTCCGCGAGCGGTCCTTTGATGTTTTCGACAGCGTCGACGCGGCAAGGACAGCGGCGCGGAAGGCGATCGAGGAGCTAAAGCCATCGTTTATCAAGGCATATACGGGCCTCACCGCAGAGCAGCTCAAAGCCGTCGCGGAGGAGGCGCATCGGGCCGGGCTGCACATCGAGGGACACCTCGGAATCAGTGCCACGGACGCGATCAATGCCGGCATCGACGGCCTCACTCACGCGACGGGTATCGCGCTTTCCGTGCTGCGCAAGGAGGATCTCGAAAAGGTGCCGCAGATGCGGGTCCTCGATACGGGCCGGCGGCGGGTCATCTTCCCGAAGATCTCCACCTGGGACGAGTCGAGGGTGGGCAGCCCGAATCCCGATCTGACGGAATACTGGCTGTTCCTCGAAGACCCGCGGCGGCTGATGATGTTCGGGATGATGGACCGCGGGCTTGCGCAGGACCTCATCGATCTGATGATTCGCGAGGAGGTGTTCATCGAGTCGTGCCTGACGTACATATTCCGCCACGTTCACGACCGCGTCGATGAATACCGCATCAAGGATCACCTGTTGCTGAACGATCCGGAGCTCGCGTATATACCCGAACGTATCCGCGTCAACGTTCTCGACTACACGTTGCTCGACAAGGTAAACGACGAGGAACTGGCGCTCATGAAAAAGGGCTACCGGAACTTCCAGTGGTTCATCAAGACGTTCGTGGATGCCGGCGGCAAACTGTTGCTCGGCCCGGATGTGACGTCACTCAA
>JBFHXQ010000193.1:0-6113 GCA_041598895.1 Woeseiaceae bacterium
CCAGGTCGTCGAACTTGATGAAGATCTCATGGAGCTCTACCTGGAGCAGGGCGAGGAGCTCGAACCGTCACAGCTGCATGACCCCTTCGAAAAGGCGCTCCGAGAGGGTCATCTGATTCCCGTTTGCTTCGTCTCGGCGACCACCGGTGCCGGCATTCCTGAGCTGCTCGACGTCTTCGAAAATCTGATGCCGAGCCCCGTAGAGGGCAATCCGCCGGTATTCCTCAAAGGCGAGGGCGACGATGCACAGGAGGTCATCGTCACACCGGAAAAGTCGGGGCATGCGATCGCGCACGTCTGCATGGTGAGTATCGATCCGTACAAGGGACGCCTCGGCGTTTGCCGGCTGCACCAGGGAACGATCAAGTCGGGCGCACAGCTGTTCGTCGGTGACGCCCGCAAGCCGATCAAGGCCAACCAGCTGCTCAAGCTGAACGGCGAGACACACGCCGCGATGACGGAAGCGGTCCCCGGGGATATTTTCGCGATACCGCGCATTGATGAACTTCACTACGACGCGGTTTTGCACGATTCGCACGACGAAGACCATTTCCACCTGAAGTCTATCGAGCTGCCCCGGCCGATGTACGGGCTAGCGATCAAGCCGCCGGGTGATTCGGATGCGCAAAAGGTGTCCGACGCCCTGCATATCGTCGAAGCGGAGGATCCCTCCGTGGCGCTCGAGCACAACACGGCGCTGAACGAAATCGTATTGCGCGGTCAGGGCGAGCTGCACCTGCGTTCGCTGCTCGAACTCATCTCCGACCGGCACAAGCTCAAACTGGAAACCGCTCTTCCCTCGATCGCGTACCGGGAGACGATCAAGAAACCGGCCGAAGGACACAGTCGGCACAAGAAACAGACCGGTGGAGCAGGTCAGTTTGGCGAGGTGTTTCTGCGTATTGCACCGCTTGCCAGAGGCGCCGGCTTCACGTTCAAGAGTGCGGTTGTCGGCGGTGCAATTCCGTCTCAGTTCATTCCTGCGGTCGAAAGCGGCGTCAGGCAGGTCATGGAGTCCGGTGCCACGTACGGTTACCCGATGCAGGATATTGCGGCGACCGTTTATGACGGCAAGCACCACTCGGTCGACTCCAAGGAAGTCGCGTTCGTGCAGGCGGGCAAGAAAGCGTTCCTGGACGCTATCAGCAAGGCGGCACCGATCCTGATGGAGCCGATCGTCGAGGTGACGATTACGGTACCCAGCGACTGTGCGGGCGGCGTTACCGGAGACCTCTCGTCGATGCGCGGCATGGTGACCGGTACCGAGACACTTCCGGACAATCGCATTGCGATTTCGGGCCAGGTCCCGCTAAAGGAAATGCAGGAGTATCACTCCCGGCTGAAGTCACTGACGGCGGGCGAGGGCAACTTCACGATGGACTTCAGTCATTACGCTGAAGTGTCCCCGGAAATTGCCGGCATCGCGTCCGCGTCGAAGAGCGCCGGCGTCGGAGGCTGAACGCGTTTCGAGGGGGTACGAGGCCTGCCGCGCTTTCGTAACGAAACCGAAACGGGGTCGCGTCTGTGCTTGCGCCACTCGTTATGATCCGGGTCACGCGGTCGCGGGTGTCGAATAAAGCTGCGCGATCAGCGCCGCGACCTTTAATCGCCTGCTACCGGGCGCTATTACCCGTCGAATGTGAATACGGCTTCGAGCGGCTGGTCGAATACGGCGGCGATGCGAAATGCCGCCTCGAGCGAGGGCGAATACTTTTCCTTTTCGATCGCCACGATTGTCTGGCGCGTAACGCCGATTCGCTCAGCAAGCTCCTGCTGCGTCATTTCGCCGTGTTCGAAACGCAGCTTGCGAATATTGTTCCGGACTCGGGTATTACCCATCAGATACCGGCCCGGTAGTACCAGATCTGGCTTGCGAGTTTCGCAACCTCCGATACCGTCAGAGCGGCAATGATGTAGACGACGATGAGCAGCGGGCTGGGGCCGTCGCCGCTCCGTAGCGCGTGCTCGGCAATTATGTGGCCGACGAGAAGGAACAGCGTGAGACCGAGCACGACGCCGCCGTTGCGTTCGGCCTGCAGGTTGACGAGGGCGTCCCGCTCGTCGGATTCGGTGCCGCCCGAGATGGCGATCGCTGCGTGATACACGGCTTCGATGATGATCAGCGAGACGACACCGACGACGCTGACCGCGACCAACGCGACGGGATTGCCGGCAAACTCGACGATACGCAGCGCGACCGGGAAGTAGAAAACCGATACGAGCAGAATGCCGGCCAAAAGGCCCCGGGCACTCTTCTCCTGAAATGACCCGTCCATGCGCAGACCTCGTGTAAAACAATTCTGACAGAATGTATGTAATGTTATACTCTATGTCAAATATTTTTTACATATATCTTCTCAGGGTGCCGCGTCTGTAAGCGCGAGTGAAGTGTGTTGCGATCTCGCAGCGGTGTCCCGGCTACCGTGCAACTAGCGAATGACGAGCCGGACGACCCCGTGGCACGCGCCGGCATCAAGGCTTTGCTGCGGGCCTCAATAACCTGGAATCGAACTCGTAGGTCGTGCCGTCTTTCGCGCGCAGGTTGATTTCCCAGATCTCGTCGTCTGGCATGCTCGTGCGCTCCAGCCCGGGGAAAGCCCGTTCGTCGTCCACCTGCAGGCCCCAGACGCGTACGTGGCGTACTCCGACGACGGGAATGCGCTGGCTGTCGAAGCGGTCCCGCAGATCGCCCTTCACCTGATCATTGGCCCAGATGGCGTAACCGCATTCCGTGAATGCCGCAACGGCGGCGGGCATGTCTCTAGAAGATGGCTTTTCGCTCATCGATCTTCTCCTCGTTCGAACCTGCAGCACCCCGTACCGAATTCGCGCACAGTTCCGCTCAGTCGTGAGACCGGCATGTCGGCAAGTCGGGGTCAATATACCAGTTCGATCCATCGGCCCTGGTCGACGAGCACAGCTTTCTTTTCAGCCCAGGCCTGCTCGGAACCCCCGATGCTGACAAACAGCCTGTCGAGCGCGTCACGAATCGGCGCGATACCTGCGACGTAAACATAAGTATGCTCATCGCCGAGCATATGCCAGATTTCCTCGGCTCGGTCCTCGATCGCGAAATCCCAGGCAATGGGATCTGCCCAGTTCGGGCGCGCGCTCAGCGCCTTTATGGCTGCGAACGTGTCCTCGTCGTAATAGCGGGCGAAGTCGTCGCGCTTGTCATTCATGTACAGAAGTTCTAATCCCGAGTGCGCGCCGTACAACAGCCGGACTTTCCCTTGCCAGTCCCCGACATCACGGTAAATGTGCTTGACCAGGGCGCGGAACGGCGCGATTCCGGTACCGAGTCCGATGAGCAACAGGTTGGCACGCTTGTCGTCCGGCACTTCGAAGGGCATGCCGAACGGTCCCGTAATCGAAATCTTGTCGCCCGGTCTGCGATCGCACAGATAATTCGAGTTGATTCCGCTGTATTCCTCGCCACTGTAATCATCGATGTAATTGCAGCGCCTGACGACTATCGTAATCTCCGGTTTTCCATGGCGCCCGGGTGTGGGCGTATTCGCGACCGTATACAGCCTGTGGTGCAAAGAGCCGCCGAATTCCCGTGGCCCCGCGACGAGTACGCCAATGCTTTGCCCGATCTCGAAATCGAAGGCAAGCCGATCCACTTGCAGGACCAGCTCCCGGACCTCGACGTCCGCGGCCTCGTCGGTGAGGCGCTCGCTGCTCAGTATGGTCGCCGAGTACCGTGGTTCCGTTGGATAGTCGTCAAGACGCATCGGATGCACTCCTTTCGCACTTGTGCGGGTCGTCGGCAGATTCTGCCGTAGCCGCGATTGCGTCCCGGCTACAGCGTGTCAGACACTCTCGAGCATTACAGTCGTTCTGCGCATGTCCCGACTTGAGTCGCAGTCTGGACGCGCGATCGAAAATGACGATCCGCAGTGCTATTAGCGCCGCTATGATCGCCGCCGCGACGAGAACGCTGAAGAACATGCTCACCGGCCCAGTCCCGCAAAACCCATGAAACTCATGGACAGAATTCCCGCGACGACAAGCGCCGCGGCCGTTCCCTTGACGAGCTCGGGAACGTTCGCAAGATCGAGTTTCTCGCGGATGCCGGCCATGAGCACCAGGGCCAGAGCGAAGCCGGCGCCCGCGCCGAGCGCGTAGGCAACCGCCTGCGTAAAGTCATAGCCGCGATTGGTTTGAAACAGCGCGAGCCCGAGAATCGCGCAGTTCGTCGTGATGAGAGGCAGATAGATGCCCAGCGTCCGGAATGTCGCCGGACTGAGCTTGCGAATCAGCATTTCGACGAGCTGCACGGTCGATGCGATGACCAGGATGTAGGAAATGATCCTGAGATAGGGCGCGTTGATCGCATCGAGCAGCAGATTGATCGAGTAGGCGCAGAGAGAAGCGACGAGCATGACGAAACTCACCGCACCGCCCATACGCACCGCCGTCTCGAGTTTCGCAGAGACGCCGAAGAAAGGGCACAGGCCGAGAAAATAGGCCAGCACGAAATTGTTGATGAGGGCCGCGTTGAGAAAGATCGACCAGTTCGACGCCTCGTTCATGAGCCGACCTCCTGAACGTGCTTTTCGCGTTCGACCTGCCGTTCCCGGACGCCGTTGAATAGCAGAAGCCACAGGGCCATCGCGAAAAAGCCGCCGCTCGGCAACACCATCACGGTCCACGTCTGATACGAGTCCGGGAATAAGTTCATCCCGAAAATCGTCCCGGCGCCCAGGACCTCACGCACCACCCCGATGGAGAGCAGCGCCACGGTAAATCCCGCGCCCATGCCGAGGGCGTCCAGCGCGGAGCGCCCGGGGCCGTTCTTGGAGGCAAAGGCCTCCGAGCGTCCGAGGATCAGACAATTGCCGACGATAAGGGCGATGAACGCGCCGAGGCTCCTCGACAGTTCCAGGCTGATGGCCTGGATGACGTAGTCGACAGCCGTAACGAAAGTCGCGATGATGCAAATGAAGCAGACAATTCGTGCCTCGCGCGGGATGAAGCGTCGAAGCGCCGACACGGAGAGTCCCGACATCAGCAGCACGAAGCTCGTCGCGAGTCCCATCGTGAGCGCATTGATGGCCGTGTTCGACACGGCGAGAGCGGGACACATCCCGAGCACCTGGACGAAGACCGGATTCTCGCGCCACAGTCCTTTGACGAAGTCGTCCGTGGATGTCAGTTCACTACGTGTCATCGTGTTCGTTATCGTTCGCGCGCAAGGTCGGCAGCATCTCGTTCGAGAATCGGCACCCATCGACCGGCACTGGCATTGAGTATGTTGCCGATTGCCTCGGATGTAATCGTCGCGCCGGTGATGCCGTCCAGCTGCCACGGCTCGGTTTTTTCGCCCTGCTTGACGGTAACGATGGGCTGCCTGAGCGTCTCGCCGTCGTCGCTGAGCCGCGCGTCGAGGCCGTCAAAATTGGCCAGGAAGTGCGGCTCTTTCTCGACCCGGTCACCGAGTCCGGGCGTCTCCTTGCTGGCAAGCACCTTGAAGCCGACGATTGCATTGCGCTCGAAAGAATATGCGAACAGCACACGGATCGTGTCCTGATAACCCATGCCCTCGGCCGCGATGATCGCGCCGACCAGGCGGTTCGCCGTGTCGTATCCCAGCAGTACGGGAAGATCCGGCGTCTCGGCCAGAGCCTCGAGCCGTCCGCTGTCGGCCAGCGCCACGGGCAGCGTCGATCGGGCGGAAGGCAACACCTCGGCAACCGCGTTCGCAAGAAACTCCTTTTCGTTCTCGCGGATGCGGGCCGCGGTCGACTCGTAAACGGCAACGATCACCAGCGCACAAAGCGCGCCAATGCCGACGATTGCGCGATACATCGACCACGCGGACGTCGGTGGCTGCGTCGAAAGCTCGGGTTCGGTCATGTCGACTTCCTGCCGCCGGTGCCGAATACCCGCGGCTGGATCAGATTATCGATGTGCGGCGAGACGGCATTTGCCAGGAGGATTGCGTACATGACGCCCTCCGGCATGCCACCCCAGTAGCGGATGACGAGCACGATAACGCCGATGAGCATGCCGTACAGCCAGCAGCCCGCATTGGTGATCGGCGAGGCGACCATATCGGAAGCCATGAACACCGCACCGAGCATGAGTCCCCCGGCGAGCAGCATGAA
>JBFHXQ010000194.1:0-6076 GCA_041598895.1 Woeseiaceae bacterium
CCGGAGTGGCTGGCAAGCAAGACTCCGGGGCCCGCCGACGCCAGCCCGATCTTCATCGTCGGTGAGCCGCGGACCGGCACGACGCTGCTCGACCGAATTCTTGCCACGCATTCGGCGGTATCGTCAGCGGGCGAGCTGCGGCATCTCGGCTTTGCAATTCGGCGCGTGACCGGGCTCGACGAACCCAGGCAGTTCACGGCCGAACTGGTCCAGGCGGCCGCGGCCGCCGATTCCGGGTCGATTGGCGCGGCCTACCTCGAAAGCACGGCGGGTCTCCGGGATTCGCCGCGGCTGGTCGACAAGCTGCCGCCGAATTACCTGTATCTGCCGCTGATCCTCGCGGCGCTTCCGGGCGCCAGGATATTGCACCTTGTGCGTGACCCCATGGACACCTGCTTCGCGATCTACAAGCAGCTGTTTGCCGATGCCTATCTGTACTCGTACGACCTGGGCGAGCTCGCGCGCCATTACGTCCGTTACCACCAGCTCCTCGCAACCTGGCGTGAACGTTTTCCGGGACGGTTTCTCGATGTGTCATACGAGCGTCTGGTGCAGGACCCCGAAGTCGTGGTCCGCGACGTGCTTGCGTACCTCGACCTGAAATGGGAGGAGAGCTGCCTCCGGTACTACGAGATCGACGCCGCGACAGCGACGGCAAGCGCCAGTCAGGTCCGCGAAGCCCCACACACGCGTTCGATCGGCCGCTGGAAGCATTACGCCGAGCGGCTCTTGCCGGTGCGGGAGATTTTGGGCGAAGCCGGCATTCCGGCCGGGTAGCGTGCAGCCTGACGGCCTGTGAATTACCCGCCGAGCGCCAAGCTCATCGCCGGCAATGTTTCAGTGAATTCCGGTCAGACAAAGAAAAACGCATATCCGATGTAGGCGACAGCGGCGAATCCAGCGGCGATCGCCGCGTAGGGGATCTGCGTCAGCGCGTGCTCCATGACGCCGAGCCCGCTCGACTGCGCAGACAGCACGGTTGCGTCACTGTAAAAGCAGGCGTGGCTCCCGAACGAGCTCGCGGACAGCAGCGCACCGATCGTCAGCGCCACCGGAATCTCCATCGCTGCGCCGAGCGGCATGACGATCGGGATCGCGATCGCGAACACGCCCCACGAGGATCCCGTCGCAAACGAGACCAGTGCCATCGTCAGGAATACGACGACGGGAAACAGTACCGGCGACATCAGCGGCTGGACCGATTCGATGACGAACTGCGGCAGTCCGAGCTGGTCGTTGACGGTCTTGAACATGAAGGCGACCACGACAATGGCGAGCGGCGGAATCATGATCTTGAAACCTTCCAGCACACCGTCCAGCGCCTCGCTGGCGCGCAGCAGCTTCATTGCGACCACGAGCGGAATCGTCACGGCCAGCGTCGCCATGATGCCGCGCAGGAGATCGATGTCGAAGTACCAGGAGAACAGGATCAGCGCGATCAACGGCGCGAGAAACACCCATATGTTGCTGCGTGGCCTGCCGTTTTCATCGACCGGGCCGTCCGAGACTTCGATCTGATCGGCCGGTTCCATCGCGACGATTCCCTGTTGTGCCAGCTCTTCGGCGGCCTTCATCGGTCCGATCAGGGGGAAACGGCCGGTTGCCACGAGGGGAACGAGGAACAGGGCGAAGAAAGGATAGAACATGAACGGTATGCCCGAGATGTACGTGCGCATGCCGTCGCCCACCGTGGCGGCGCCCGTCGTTTCGAGCACCGCAGCAAAAAAGACCGCCCAGGTCGAGATAGGAACGATGACGCAGGTCGGTGCCGCGGTCGAATCGACGACGTAGGACAGCATCGCCCTCGATACCTTGAAGCCGTCCGTCACTTTCTTCATCGAGTTGCCGATCGCAATCGCGTTCAGGTAATCGTCGATGAACATGATCATCCCCAAAAGCCAGGTGACCAGCATCGCCTTGTTGCGGGTATTCGCTTTCTCCGCCATTTTGCGCGCGAATGCCGACGCGCCGCCGGTCTGTATCAGAAGGTAAATCAGGCTTCCCATCAGCCCGCAGACCATGATGACCCAGCCGATCGTCTCGTCCTGCATGACCTCGAGGGTTATATCCGCAAGGCTGCCGATGACGTTGTTCGGGGTCAGCAGCAGGACCCCGACGACGACGCCGCTGAGCAGCGCCGTGATCGGGCGGTGCGTCAGCACGGCGGTCGTGATCACCAGGACGGTGGGAAGGAGGCTCAGTAAACCGTAATGGTCCAAACGAGATCTCGATCGATTATCGCGCGTCGGGCGCGGCAAGCCGGGTCCGACGTCTATTGTTGTCTGGATTCAGTTTGACGTGTTCGACAATCGCCCGCAAGCGCAGAATCAAACGGAAAGCTGCTGCCGGAATCAGATGCGGATCGCGCGCAGTCGCGACGTCCAGCCGGCGTTGAGGCGTATCTGCTCATTGATTTGCGAAGCGCGTTCGCAAAATAACTCTGTGGCCACGGGTTCGCTGAAATAGACGCCCTGGGCAAAATCGCAGCCGTTGTTCACCAGAAAATCGAACTGGTTCTCCGTCTCCACGCCGGTCGCTCCGACCTCGTATCCGAGGCTGTGTGCCAGGCCGATGATCGCTTTGCAGGCGTCCATGTCATGCTGATCATGCGGGATATTCTGAATCAGGTCGCGATCGATCTTGATGCCGTGCAGGGGTTGCTGCGTCAGTTGCCGCAAATTCAATGCGCCGATACCAAAATTGTCCGCGATAATCGCATGCCCTGTTTGATGCAACGACTGCAAATCAATTTCTGCACTCTCGTGCAATTGCGGCAGGGCATGCTCCCCGATCTCGATGTGTATTTGCGTCGGTCGAATGCCGTTTTCGCGGGCGATTCGGCGAAATTGCGTTGCGATAATTCCCTGCGTGATCTCAGCGCGTGACAGGTTGACGGCAATCGCGTCGAGCTCGATGCCTTGACGGGTGAGGCGCCGCAGTGCGTCGCAGGCTTTTTTGAGCGCGGACTCGCCGATGTCTGCAATCAGGCCGAACTCCTCGGCGATCGGTATGAACTCATCGGGGGTCACGTTGCCCAGCATCGGATGGTTCCAGCGGACGAGTGCCTCGGCTCTGGTAACCTCCCGTCGCTCAAGATCGACAATCGGCTGCAGCACGAGCGTAAAATCCTGCTCTTCGAGCGAGCGTCGCAGCGCGATCTGAATGCCGGTGCGGCGTAACGCCTGTTTCTCCAGTTCGTCGTGGTAATAGCAATAGCCGTTTCGACCGTTCTCCTTGGCCGAGTACATAGCGCTGTCCGCATTCTTCAGGAGGTCCTGGAGATCATCCGCATCGTCCGGAAACATTGCGATACCGATGCTGGTACCGATGCTCACCGAGTGCTCGTCGATCGGGAAGGGTTCGGCGATGGCAGCGACGACTTTGCGTGCGACCACGGAGGGTGAATTATCTGCCGAAATCGCCTCGAGGATGATGACGAATTCGTCGCCTCCGATGCGGCACAGCGTGTCCGTCTCGCGCAACAGGCCTTGCACACGCTCGGCAACGGCGCGCAGCAACTTGTCCCCAACTTCGTGGCCGAGCGTGTCGTTGACCGGTTTGAAGCGGTCCAGATCCAGGAACATCACGGCAAGCTTCGATCCGGTACGCCGGCACATTTTCGTCAAATGATCCAGATCGGCAATCAGCTTTGCGCGATTCGGCAGCCCGGTAAGCGGGTCATGGTGCGCCATATGCAGTGCGGAGTCGGCCTCCTGCTCGAGCTTGGAGTTGATGTCTTCCAGCCGCATGTTCGCGATTTGCGCCTCTTTGCGATGCTTTCGCGCTTGCAAATAGCGGTACAGTAAAAAGAGAAGGACAAGCGTCGCTGCGACCGAGGTCCGGACGAGCAGACTGTAGTCCGCCTCCTTATCGACGTAGACGGCTACCCACTTGCGATGGATGTTTTGGCGAAGTGCGTCGGGCAGCGCGGCCACCGTCTTGTGGATAATCGATGCGAGCAGGGGCTCGCTGCCGCGCACGGCGAAGCTGAAGCCGCGCGATTCGTCCGCAAAGTCGCCACTGATCTTGAGCTCGCGCTCGTAGTCACTTCGAATCGCATTGCTGAGCGTCGGGACGTAGTCCAGAAAACCGAATATTTCGCCATCGGACACGGCCTCGAGGCCATCATGCAGCGCCGGGAATCCGATGAACTCGATTCCCGGAAACTTTGCACGGAGGTGATCGACATCAATATAGCCCGTAACGAAGCCGATATTCGTATTTGTCAGATCGGCAAGGCTTTCGTAAAAGCCTTGACGCATCGTCGTTGCGAGAGCCAGCCGTTCGTCGATGTACGGGGAAGACAATATCAAGCCGTCGCGCGCAGATTCGGTCGCAACGGCGAGCGTAACGAGATCGCACTTGCCGGCGGCGAGCTGTTGCCGGACCTCGGCCCAGGTTTGCGACACGGACACGGCGACCGGCACCTTCAGCGTATCGGCGAGAATCGCGAGATAGTCGGCGGTCATTCCTTCGTGATTCATGCCGCGAAACGATTCCAGCGGCATTCTGTTGGTGTTCAGGCAGGCCGTAAGCTGGCCCCTGTTACGGAGATACGCATTTTCGGTGCTGCTGAACTCCGCCTTTGACGTGAGAAACGTTTTTGCGGCGGCCTCGCTGCCCGTCCACTTCGCCATGATCAGCGTCGTGCTCTCCGCGGAAATCTGGTCCAGCGCTTTCTGCAAGATGTCGCGAAGCAGCGGCCAGTCCTTTCGAACGGCCATGTGCACGTTGTCGACTTCGAAGCGTACGGGAAAAGCCGGCGCGAGACCGAGAATGCTGTGGTGTGACGTGTAGTAGGCCATGCTCGCCGTGTTTTCGATGATCGCATCGGCCTTGCCGATCAGGACCGCATCCATAGCGTCGAGAATCGACGGCACTTCCGTGATTCGTATGTCGGGGTGATGCCGGTTGAGATATTCGATGTGCGCATACCCGGCGGGTATCGCCATGGTCTTGCCGTACAGGTCGCCGAAATCGTTGATGTCCGGTCGATTGCCGTTCGTGAAGACGTAATGCCGGACCGTGATGTACGGATTCGTCAGGTTGAACTCCCGTCCGCGATGTGCCGTCCAGTACATCATCGGCACCATGTCGATCTCCTGATCGCGCAGAAGACCCATGAGTTCGCTCCAGGTATAGCCCGTGACGACGTTGAACTCGATGCCGCTTATTGCCGCGATCTCGTCGAGGTAGTCCTTGGCGGCCCCCTTGTAGACGCCGTCCTCCACGTAATCCATGGGCGGCCAGTCGGTCTCGCCGCCGACGGTGATCACCGGGTGCGCGGCGACGAACGCCCGTTCCTCGGGCGTTAGCTCGAGCGCGGATGCGGTACCCGGAGAGTTCAGGGTCAGCTGAACGAGCGCCAGGAGAATGGACGGCCAGCGAGGCATGTGTGGGTGAGCAGTCGCGCGCTCGCTCGGGACCGAGCGCTGACCGATTTAGTTCCCGAAAAATCAGACTCTTAACAGAATATATCGGTCGCAGGGGTGGCACCTGAAGTGCACAGCGCACATTTCCGCGCTCCGATATGTAATTGATAACTTGAGGTTTTATGCCGCTGCGCGCCCGACAGGCAGCCGCAGGGCGCGGACGTCTGACGCTGAACGCGAGAGGGCGTCCCGACAGTACCTCAGGCGTCGAAAGGACCGAGGAACGCCGCGAGATTGTCGCCAAGCTCCGGGCACATGTAGCCCCCTTCCTGGACGAGTACGGCCGGCAGCCCCAGGGCGGCGATCCGCTCCGCAATTCGCGAGAAACCCGACGTCGTCAAGGCGAAGCCTGCGGAGGGATCACCCTCGAACGCATCGAGACCCAGCGCAACAACCAGCGCACCCGGGTCAAAAGCCGATATTCCCTGCAGCCCGTTATCGAGGGCCTGCAGAAAGTCTGCGTCGCTGGTGCCGCGCGGCAGCGGCAGATTGAGGTTGAAGCCGACGCCGGCGCCCCTGCCGATCTCCCCGGCCGCACCCCAGAAGAACGGATAGAAGCGCACAGGGTCCGCGTGAATCGACACGGTCAGAACGTCGCTCTGCTCGTAAAAGATGCTCTGCGTACCGTTGCCGTGATGCACGTC
>JBFHXQ010000195.1:0-6011 GCA_041598895.1 Woeseiaceae bacterium
CAGACCGGGCGCGGCCCGTACGCCGAGATGCTCGGCAAACGGTTTCGCGCCGCGTGCCGCCGTGTCGGTCTGAGGTTCGACCGCCACCCGGAACCGCGACTCGACTGCACGCAATTTCGCCGACCAGCGCGACAGCAGCTCGCCCTCGATTTCTGATCGGGACCGGCCGCAGCCGTCCTTCGGGGACCGCCGACTATTCCGCGATAGCGGCAAAATGTATAGTGCAAATGGGCCTCAACGAGGCCCCGACGCGAACTCTGCGGCGCAAAACCAGTCTCACTCTATCAGCGACGGGGCACGGCTCCGACACGAAAACCAGTCAGCAAACTCAGCAGGAATGTCGAATCGATTCATCCTTTCAGCCGTTGTGTTGTCCCTTTCCGTCGCCGGAGGCGTTTGCCTAGCCCAGGAGGACGACCCGGATGCGACGCCGATGGACCAGGTCGTGCCGGTCGCCGATCCGGTCGAAGAGGCGCCGGATGCGGTCGCCGAGCAGGAGCTTAGCGATGACGAGCAGCTGCTGGTCGAATTCGGACGCTATAAAGAGTTGATGGATCAGGAAGTCTACGACGAGGCAGACACTGCCGCGAAGCGCGTCGTCGAACTCGCGATTCGCCTGAAGGGACCCGCCTCGATGGACACGGCGCGTGCGCTGACGAACCTCGGTATCGTACAGCACCGCAACGGAGACTTCGAAGCGGCGCAGCAGAATTTCGAGTCTGCCGTCGACATCATCGAGGAAGAGAAAGACCGACTCGATGAAGCGCTCGTGAATCCTTTGAAGGGCCTCGGCGCGGCACAGCTGGAAGCCGGCCTGCCCGGCAAGGCAGCGGCCACGTTTCAACGCGCGGTCCATTTAACCCACGTCAACGAAGGGCCGCACAATATCGACCAGGTAGAAATTCTCGAGTCTCTCGCCGAAACGAACCTTCGACTCGGTGCCCTTGATCAAGCCAAACAGGTCAATGACCAGATTTACGCGATCAACGTCAAGCACTACAACGACTCGTCGGAGTCGATGATACCGGCGCTTATGCGCCGCGCCGCGTGGCAGCATCGCGCAGGTTTCATCAACGACGAGCGCGCGACGTACCGGCGCGTAATCCGCATCATCGAGTCGACAGCAGGCAAAGAGGACCTGAGTCTCATCGAGCCGCTCACGAAACTCGGGCATTCCTTTTTCTTCGTTGACGTAAGCGGCTCCGAGGGATACGGCCAACAGTCCGTTGCCACCGGGGAAATCTATTTTCGCCGGGCGCTTCGGATTGCAGAAGACCACCCGGACGCTGGCTGGAAAACGATCGCCCAGTCGCGTATTGCGCTCGGTGACTACTACATGTACGAGGGTAACCACGCCCGCGCGCGAAAAATTTACGCCACCGCATGGCAGTGGCTGTCCGAAGATGACGACCGGCTCGAATTCCGGGAGCAGGCGCTCGGCCAGCCCGTCCCGCTGCGGCAGGGCGTTTTGCCGCGGTATGCCGGAAGTACGGAGCGCAGCGACGCCGGCGCCACGGACGACGATCTGCGCCGTGGCACGATCACCGTAACCTACAGCATCAGTGCGCGCGGACGAGTTTCCGATCTCAAAGTCGTCGAAGCAGACCCGCCCGAATTTGAGGAGATCCAGCGTGGCGTGCAGCGAGAGCTACGCCGGCGCCTTTACCGGCCGCGCTTCGAGGACGCGCAGGCGGTCTCGTCCCCGAACAATTTTTTGTCACACACGTTCTTTTATCGCCAATCCGAGCTGGACACTATTCGCTCACCGTCGGACACGGCGGAGGATACCGAAGAGTCCTGATGCCAGAGATGCGCGCGCGGCAAAGCCAGGTCCTTGCGATGCTGTACCTGAGCGCGCTGAACATGGCGATGCCCGGAATTTCCGCTGCCGGTAATACCGAGTGTCGCGACAACTGGATCTGCATCGACGCAATCAGGCAGGGCGGAAGCATAGTATTTCACGCGCGAAACCTGCGGGCATTTCCCGTGACGTATACGCTGAGCGTGCGCACGCACCCGCTGATCGCCGACGGCCCGAAGACAATTACGCGCACGTTGCAGCCCGGCCAGTCCCAACGCGCGATGCGGCTCAGCCGGCCGGCTCCGGGAATGCAAGGCGGTTACCGCTATTACCTGGACTGGACGGTTGGCGACAAGAATGCGGTCCACGACGATGATCACGTGTATGCCCTACCGTACGCCCCCGGTCGCGCGTACCGGGTCATTCAGGGCTACGGTTCTCGCTTCAGCCATACGGGCCTTGAAGAATTCGCCGTTGATTTCGATATGCCGATCGGTACCCCGGTGCACGCGGCACGCGCCGGCGTCGTCGCCCGTGTCGAGGAATCGCACGACATCGGCTGCTGGCGCGACGGCTGCGGCCGCTACGCGAACTACATCGTGATCCTGCACGACGATGGCACGACCGGCGAGTACTATCACTTGCAACAAAACGGCTCGCTCGTCGATGTCGGTGACGTCGTCAAGCGCGGTCAGCAAATCGGTTTCTCCGGCAATACCGGGCACACGACGATGCCGCATCTGCATTTTGCCGTTTACCGTGCCGCCGACTGGGGCAACACCCAGTCGATCCCGGTGCGTTTTCTGACCGCGGACGGTATCATTGAGCGCCCGCGCCGCGGCGCGCGCTATCCGGCCACCTAAATGTCTGTAAAACAAAAAAAGACTGCGTTGCCCAGTCGCGAGGAAGCGCTCCCGGGGCGAGCTGAGGAGATGTCTGTTCCGACGGCCCATTTCGTCAACGCAAACCCGCTGAAGCCGCCGTTCCCCGATCATCTGCAGCAGGCGGTGTTCGCGCTCGGCTGCTTCTGGGGCGCGGAGCGGCGTTTCTGGGAGACGGACGGCGTCTGGTCCACAGCCGTCGGCTACGCCGGGGGAATCACGCGCAACCCCGATTATCGCGAAGTCTGCTCCGGCCTGACCGGACACGCAGAAGTTGTGCTCGTCGTCTTCGACCCTGAAGTCGTCAGTTATGACGCACTGCTGGGCGTGTTCTGGGAAAGCCATGACCCTACCCAGGGCATGCGGCAGGGTAATGATGTCGGCACACAGTATCGCTCTGCGATTTATACGCTGGATGACGAACAGCAGGCGGCGGCGCAAAAGTCCCGCAAAGCGTACCAGCACGAGCTTGCGCGCGCCGGATTCGGCACGATCACGACCGAGATCGTCCCGCTCGACACGTTTTACTATGCCGAGGACTACCATCAGCAGTATCTGGCGAAAAATCCAGGTGGTTACTGCGGTCTTGGCGGCACCGGCGTGAGTTGTCCCGTCGGAGTTGATCTGGAGCGGCAGTCAGCGTAGTTCCGGCTGCGTTCCACAATCACCCGATATATACCGGCGATGTGAATCCCGGTACCATTTGGCGACATCGATATTGCCGGCACCACACGTGGCGAAAATAAAAAGAAAAACCGGTGGCGCGCGCAAGCCCAGCCGCAAACAAGCTGAAGAAGCCATCACCACCCTGCTGCGTTGGGCGGGGGAAGACCCGCAGCGCGAAGGCCTGCGAGATACCCCGAAACGCGTTGCGCGAGCTTATGAGGACTGGTTCAGCGGCTACAAGGAAGATCCGGTGCGGTTTTTGCGGCGCACGTTCGAGGAAGTTCACGGCTACGATGAAATGATCGTTCTGCGCGACATTTCGTTCGAATCACATTGCGAACATCATATGGCACCGATTATCGGCAAGGCTCATGTCGGCTATTTGCCGAACAACAAAGTCGTCGGAATAAGCAAGCTCGCCCGTGTCGTGGAGGCATTCGCACGGCGTTTTCAGGTGCAGGAAAAAATGACGGCACAGATTGCGAACTGCATTTGGGACGTGCTTGCCCCCAAAGGTGTCGGAGTCGTGATCGAAGCCGTGCATCAGTGCATGACGACTCGGGGCATACACAAGTCGAACGTATCGATGGTCACGAGCCAGATGGTCGGCACATTTCGTAAAGACGCGAGAACGCGAGCCGAATTTTTGCGCATGATTGACGGTCAGCGGTGACCCGACCCTAAGCGGGCATCGCGCCAGCCCGCGGCGTGCAGGGAATCAACTCGTTTCGGCTTCACTCCTTGCCGATACCGAGTACGGAGATTCCCTGGCGAAACGCAATGTCGACCGGTATTTTCGCTTCAGTCAGGCGATTCAGATCCCGCGCGAGCTGTGCACCGATGACGCCCTTCGCGTTTGTCAATTCGACGGCGCCATCGTAGTCGCCGTCCCCCTGCAGCGTCAGAAGCAGCCTGGACAGGTCTGCCATGGCGATTGCCATCCGCTCAAAATCGACACGGTAGGTACCGGTTTCGGAATCGCGAACGAATGCGCCGCTGTCCGCGAAAAAATTGAAGCGCACCATATTCGCTTTCCCGTGCGCGCTGCTTGCACCAAAGCGCACCGATCTGAAAATGCCGGCCATGAACGTGACGTAATAATCGCGGAGATCGACGTCGCCCAGTTCTCCGGATTCATGAAGCCTGGTAATCATATAAAGACCTAGCACGTCTGCCTTGCCCTCTTCCATGCTCGAGGCGACATCTCGCAGCGCTTCTCGCACGGTGCCATTGCCCGTGATCGTATTCTTGATACCGAGGCCATGTGCCACCTCATGGAACATCGTATTCGCGAAAAACGCATCGAAGGTAACGTGGTCACGCTGTGTGGGATCGACAAGCACATCGGCGATAGGGTCCAGAATCTTTTCGAACTTCGCCCGCATCGCGTTTTTTAACTGTAACCTGCGCGTGCCCTTCTGCAGCTGCACTTCCTCATCGTTCGGCAGATTTATCGCGATCGTCTTGGAACCCGCATTGCTGTGTCCTGCGTAATAAATCACGTCATAGGCATTCAGATCGGAGTCCGTTCCCGGCCGCTCTTGCTTGTAGGCGTCCGGTACCGGCAAACCGACCTGCAGATCCGGCAAAAACGCGGCAAATCGACTCAGGCGTCGGCTCCAGTCGAGGTCCTTAATCAACACGTACGCCTCGTAGGCGGTGCGATAGCCGAATAATTGATCCTCATAGGTTTCGATCGGCCCGATAATCAGATCGATCTCGTTGTCCTTGACATCCATCCAGTACAGGTCGCTGACCTGGAACTCGTCGCTGATCAGTGCGGACGCACGCAGCTTCAGGTACGTTGCAAACCGCGGATTCTCAGCCAAGGCCGCAGCCTCCCGCAACAGACTCGCGGCTTGCTGAAGCTCATCGGCATACGCCACGTGGTACGGGACGAGCGTCAGCGCTCCGGACGAACTGCGCCGCACGAGCGAGTACTGGTTCCGCTTGCCCGGGAGGTAGGCCGCGTCGAATTCTTCGGCGTTCATGTCCTCAGGATAAAAATTCGCGCCGGGCGGTTTTGGTCCGACGCCGGCGACGAAAGGTCGATCGCCGTCGAGCCTGTCCCAGGGACCGTAGTTGATTTCGGCAAACCGGCGGGCCACTGGATCGTCGATACCGTCGAGCCAGCTCAGATAATCGTCGCGAAATGCCTGGCGCCAGAACAGCTGATCCATGATTTCCGAGGCCTCGATCAGGATCGCAATCATGTCCCGCTGGCGCTGCGTCAGCGGTTCGAGGTTGGCCGTCAGCGTGAACTCAGCGTAGATGTCGGGTCGCGGTTTTGCGCGACTCGCCGGCTCGACTGTCGTCTCGGGCGGGGCTTGCCTGCCGCAGGCGAAAAGCGTCAGGCACACGACACCGATCAGGCTGACACGAGCAAGCGGATTCGTGATCACAGGCGATCCTTGGACGATACGAGCGCGCGATTATCGCACAGGGCGCCCGGCAATCGGGCCGGCCCGGATTTACAGGTCCACGATTTTCACGCGGTCGGCCGTCAGGGCATCGTCGTCCAGAAATAGCCGGCCCACGCGGGCAAACCGGGCCGCGCCGTCGGTTGCAAGAAATTGCAGAGCGCCGGATTTTGTCCCTGGGTTTTCGAGGTTCTGTCGCAGAAGAAGCTCGTGGGCGTACGCGGCGGTCGTGCTCGCCGAATC
>JBFHXQ010000196.1:0-5807 GCA_041598895.1 Woeseiaceae bacterium
GAGAGCTTATGAAGGTACTTGTCGCGCAGCAGCGACGAGAATTCACCTTCACCGCCCGCATCCTGCATTTCGTCCAGTTTCTTTTTCAGCCTCTTTCTGGCTGCGGCGCTCTCACCGAATACGGGAATCGTGAGTCCCTGCATCAGCAGAAATACAGTGACGAAGATCAGTGCTACGAAGATCAGCATTCCACTTGACATCAGCCTTCTCCTCCCGCGTTCCAGTCGGGCTCGAACGTCTCGATCGGCAGATCGATACCCTTGGTCGCAAGCATCTTGTAGAAACTGGGTATGACGCCTGTGGCATTCATGCTGCCGATGACCTTGCCGTTTTCGTCGACGCCCGTGCGCTCGTACTTGAAGATCTCGGACATCGTGATGATGTCACCTTCCATGCCGTTGATTTCAGCCAGGCTGGTGAGCCGGCGCGTGCCGTCCTCGAGCCGCGAAACCTGGATCACGACGTCGATTGCCGACGCGATCTGGGCCCGCAGCGCAGTGATCGGGAAATTGACGCCGGACATCGAGACCATGTTCTCGACGCGGCCGAGCGCGTCGCGGGGCGAGTTCGCGTGCACCGTCGTCAGCGAGCCGTCGTGGCCCGTATTCATGGCCTGCAGCATGTCGAGCGCCTCGCCACCGCGCACCTCGCCCACGATGATGCGCTCCGGGCGCATGCGCAGGCTGTTGCGGACCAGATCCCGTGAGGTAATCTCGCCCCGGCCCTCGATATTGGGCGGCCGCGTCTCCAGCCTGACGACGTGCGGCTGCTGCAGCTGCAGCTCCGCCGAGTCCTCGATGGTCACGATGCGTTCGGCGTGCGGAATGAACCCCGACATGATGTTCAGCGTCGTTGTCTTACCGGCACCGGTGCCGCCTGAAATCAGCACGTTGAGCCGGGATTTGACGACCGCGTTCAACACGTTGGCAAGCTCTCGGGTAATCGTCCCGTAGCTAATCAGATCCTCGACGGACAGCAGCTCGACGGCAAAGCGGCGAATAGACACCGACGGACCATCGATAGCGAGTGGTGGAATGATTGCATTGACGCGAGAGCCGTCGGCGAGACGCGCGTCGACCATTGGCGATGATTCGTCGATGCGGCGGCCAACCGCAGAAACGATGCGGTCAATGATGTTGAGCAGATGCTTGTCATCCATGAACGTCACGTTTGTGGCCTGCAGCTTACCGCGCCGCTCGATGTAGACCGACTTCGGGCCGTTGACCAGAATGTCGGAGATCGACGTGTCCGCGAGCAGCGGCTCCAGCGGGCCGAGACCCATGACCTCGTCTTCGATGCGCTGGATGATGACCTTGCGCTGCTTGACGCTGAGCGGGGCGTTCTCCTCGACGATGAGCTGCAGCGCGACGTCGCGAATTTCAGCTCTCGCTTTCTCCTCGCCGATCGTCCCGATCAGTGACAGGTCGAGGACCTCCAGGAGTTTCTCGTTGATTCGCTGCTTCCATTCGACTTCACGCTCGCTCAGTGTTCTGCTGCGGTCCTCTTCCGTCGTCGGTGTTCCAGCTGCGCCGAGCGCCGTCGTCTTCCCTGGTACGGCTACCATTATTGCGTTCTCCGTAATAATGACGGAATCGCTCGTTCGAGAATGCTTTGCGATTCCATCGTCGACTCGATGCCACAAATCCCGGCTTGCAGCTCTGCGAGCGCCCGGCCAACGCCAGTGCTCTTTGCCTTGTCGAGAATCGGTTTACCGGTATCGATGCTCTCGGACACCAGGCCGTAGTGGTTCGGTATCTCGATGACGTCGTCGATTTTCAATGCCTGGCAAATGTCGTTCGAGTCGATCAGCAACTTCTTGTTATAGCGATTGACGACGACCGACACGCGGTCACTGGGTACGCCGAGCTCGTTGACAATCAGCCGGAACATGCGCGTTGCATCGTGCAGGTGGCTGAGCGATTGCTGCACTACGAGCAATACCTTGTGCGACGACTCGAGCACCGTCGCGCCGAGCAGATCGATATGCCGCGGCAGATCCACGACGACGTAATCGTTGTGTTTCAGAAACATCCGCAGAAGCGCGTCGACGCGCTCGACGGATACCTCGTTGGAGATCATCAGCGTGTCCGTGCAGGCGGCCAGAAGGCGCATTCCGGACTCGTGTTGGCTGATGTAGGATTCCGCCGACACCTCATCCATTTCCTCGACTGCCTCCAGAGCTTCGATGATGCCGTGCTTCGGATTCAGGTCGAAATAACGCGACAGGCCGCCGAACTGCAGATCGAAATCAATCAGCAGCGAGTTAATGTCCTGCAGGCCGTGCAGGCCGAACGCTAGATTCGCTGCGATAAAGCTGGCGCCGGACCCGCCGTGGCTATTGACGACCGTGACGAGCTGACCCGCCTGGTTTTTTTCCGTCTGGATTTGCGCCGCGACGCGATCGAGCGCTGCAAGCAGTTCCGACATGTCGAGTGGTGAAGCGAGGTAGTCGCTCGCGCCGGCCCGCATGGACAGCCGCATCGCATCGGAATTGTTTGCCGGCCCGAGCACGATCAGCGGTAAAGAATTCGCCGAA
Organism: Woeseiaceae bacterium; assembly: GCA_041598895.1. Lineage (GTDB taxonomy): Bacteria > Pseudomonadota > Gammaproteobacteria > Steroidobacterales > Woeseiaceae > UBA1847. The sequence continues at coordinate 2,537 of JBFHXQ010000196.1, forward strand.
CGTGTATCCGCCAGATGCTGCAGCTCGCCATAGCCCGTGATGCAGTGCAGGAGCAGCACATCCGGCACGGAAGATACGTCGGCAAGCGGATCGACGTGCCCGTTCGTTACAATTTTGGTGGCCAGCTTATAGCGAGGATGATCGCGCAGCTGGTCCTCTATTTGTTTGGCGATCACGCCGGACCGTGATACCAGTAATATCCTTAATCGCGCCATAATCTTTCCTTAGATTATCAACAGGCGACATCGACAGTGCCGACCCGCCCCATACTTTCACTGGGAATTGTGGTTTCAAACGTTGGAAAGCTGATCATGCTCGTAACAAACGGCGTAAAGGTCTGCAGCTGAAAGTTCTGAATGCTGACTCTTACATTGCGGATGCTTCCATATCCCGCACCGGACGGGTCCGCAACGACGTCGCCGTCGATCGTCAAATACTGAATCTGGATGTGCTGCGTCCCGAGGCCCGGAACCAGCGTGCTCTGCGTTCCGCCGGCGTTCGCAAACACGGCAACTTCGGCGATAGTCGGATCGTTTATCGGACAGACGGCAGCAACCCTGGCGCCGCGCCGGGTAGCCTCGTCAAGCGCAGCCATGTCGAAATACAGACGCGACAGGTCGATAAGCCCGAACAGAACGGTAAAGAAGACGAGCGCCACAAGGGCGAATTCGACGACAGTTGTTCCGCGTTGCCTGTGTCTGACCATCATTACAGCGCCCTCATCGTCGCCGACGCCGTCAGATTGAACAGCAGCGAGATGTCGTTCGCGAATCCGAAGGCCGGCAGCACCGTCCCGAGAATGCCCGAATAGTTATAGTCGATACGAACCTCGATATTATTATTGCCGACGTCACTTACGGTCACGTCGTTGACGCTCAGGTTGTAGACGAGGGGTGTACCGCCGGTCTGGTCACGGTCACCGTAGACCACAACTCGCTTGGTTTCGTCGATCAGCTGCGCATCCAGATTCATTGTCAGGGAGCCATCAATTGCCTCCTCGGCAACATAGCGCACACCATCGCGTACGGCCTTTGTCAGTGTCGTATGCTGAATGAACGCGTTCGTGAATTCGGTTGCCGCAAGCATCACGAAAAGCAATACGGGCAACACGATGACAGTCTCGACCAGGGCGAGCCCGCGCTGCTTTTTGATTTGCGCCGGCAGGTTCATCACGAATCCCTCGAATCCGGATCGTTGTAAAGCTGGATTTTGTAGAAAATCGGGCCGGTGTAGCCGGGCCCCGGCGTCGTTCCCGAAGTACCGTTCACTTCGCAATTGGTAACGTATTCGCCAATGATCTTGCCGGCGCCGTCGGCCTGCCCACCTTCGAGTTCCTGCAGCATGAAGAAACAGGCGAAGCCGGTGACGTCGATCGTCGACTGGCCGGTTTGATCGCCGTCACAGTTGATCGTCGGAAAGATGAGCAGCCGTCGATTCTTTACGGCGCCGGTCGCAAACTGGCTGTCGTCTCCCTCCGAATCGTTCGTATACGCATTCTGGTAGCTGTACGGAATCTGGGTCGACGAGGTAACCTGATGGGCCGGATCCGGTGCACCGCAGTAGTTGCCGCCCGGGTTCGTCAGGTACACGTTGTCAACCGGTGGATATACCGAGTCGTCTTCGCAGGCGTGCAGATACTGCGGGGCCTGCTGGGTCAGGACCCGATCCGGCGGATACTCTTCCGGCGTCAGTCCACCGCCCTGGTAGACGCCGAAGCGGGTGTTGAATCCCTGGCTGGTCGGGCCGGAGGAAATGCCGGGTTCGGTATCCACCTCGCCACCGTTCGTTGCGCAGGCGTCGTAGTCGCCGGCAAGGTTTTCGCGCAGGCAGGCGCCGCCCGTGCAGCCCAGTCGGAGCATCTTGTAGTTGCCCGGTCCGATATCGGCGTGATTGCCGGGCCCGGGTTTGAGCACTTCGAGCTCCTGGTCCACGAAGCCGTCCGTAGGAGGACAGACCGCGATCGGGGCGATGTCGCACAACTGGGCGCCTGCGCCGACGCCGAGCGGCCCGCTTGGGCCCGCGACGGCGGACGCCGGTGTCGGGATTTCCGTGAATCCGAGGACCCGCGACAGCGTCGTATCGGTCTCGAAGCCGGTTGCAATGACCCTGACGAACGGACCATCGGGCGATCCGGGCGTGAAGGGGTTGACCGTCGTGGAGTACTGAATCGTTACCGTTATTTCGCCGCCGCTGTAGGCTGCGCTTAGCTCATGGTTTCCGCCGCCGCCGGCATTGATTCCGAACAGGCTGAACGCGGCAACCGTGGCCTCGGTCGTATTTTCGGTCTGGTCGAGCACCTTGGCGGCAGCCAGTGCGGCGGCGTCGACCGTATTCTGCATGCGGGTCTTGTTGGCCAGCGCGTGACTGCTGTCGATCGCGAGACCGGCGACGGCCAGCAATGCGAGCATACCGATTGCGACGATCGGGGCAACGATACCCTTCTGGCGCAATGTGTTGCCGCCGGCTATGGATCGCTGATTCTTTATGCGCGTGCTGTTCGTCTTGTTCTTCATTACGAGTCCCTGGATCCCTGGTCTTTGTACAACTGGATCTTGTACAGCAGCGGGCCGGTCGGGCCGGGATTCGGAGATACGCCCGACGTCCCGTTCGCTTCACAGGTGCCCACATACTCGCCGATGATCTTGCCGGCGCCGTCGGACTGACCGGATTCGAGTTGCTGCAGCATGAAAAAGCAGGCAAACCCTGTGACGGTCAGCTCGGATTGTCCATTCTGATTCCCGTCGCAAGCGACCGTCGGGAAAACCAGCACGCGGCGATTCTTGGCGCTGCCCGGCGCAAAGGCTTCGTCAGGCCCCAGAGAGTCGGCGTGGTAGGCATTGTCATAGCTGTACGGTATCTCACTGGACATCGTTACCTGGTCGCTCGGGTCCAGGCTGTTTTCGCAGTAGTTTTTCGGGTTGCCGTCGACCATGTAAACATTGTCGAGAACCGGATCGTTTGGATCGCTCGGTTCGACTTCGCAGGCTTTCAGGGTCTGTGGCGACTGCTGTGTAAGCACGCGGTCGGGCGGGTAATCCGCCGAATTCATGCCGCCGCCTTTGTATTCACCGAAGCGGGTGTTCATTCCCTGACTGATCGGGCCGGAAGACACGCCAGGTTCGGTATCGACCGTGTCGCCAACTGCGTGACAATAGTCATAGCCGCCCGCCAGATTGCGCCGCAGGCACGAACCACCGTTGCAGCCCATGCGCAGCATCTTGTAGTTGCCAGGCCCGATTTCCGAATGGTTGCCGGGACCGGGTTTCAGCAC
>JBFHXQ010000197.1:0-5795 GCA_041598895.1 Woeseiaceae bacterium
ATCCAGATGTCGTACTCGCCATCGCTAGCGCGCCTGATCGATGCCTTGCGCTGCATGCCAGGCGTCGGTAAGAAATCGGCGCAGCGGATCGCGTTTCATCTTCTCGAGCGCGATCGTGACGGCGCGAAAACACTGGCATCCGCGCTCGCGGAAGCTGCGGAGGGTATTGGCCATTGCCGGCGCTGTCGCATGTACACGGAGACGGACGTTTGCGGCATCTGTGCCGCTCCCGGTCGCGACACCGCACAACTGTGTGTCGTCGAATCGCCGGCGGACGTCCTGGCAATCGAGGAGGCTACCGGGTATCGCGGCATGTATTTCGTGCTGATGGGCCACCTGTCGCCATTGGATGGCATTGGACCGCAGGAACTCGGACTCGCGGAACTCGAAAGCCGCCTCCAGAATGACAAACCGGAGGAAGTCATCATTGCGACGAATCCGACCGTCGAAGGCGATGCGACAGCCCATTACCTCGCAGATCTCGCAGCGAAATTCGGGGTGCAGGCATCGCGAATCGCACACGGCGTGCCGCTCGGCGGTGAACTGGAGTACATCGATGGCGGCACGCTTTCGCATGCATTTTACGGGCGCCGCAATATCGACTAGGAGAAATTGCCATGGCGAAAGCCGACTGCCTTTTTTGCAAGATTATCAGTGGCGATATCCGGGCGGATATCGTTCTGGAGACCGATTCGGTCATCGCTTTTCGAGACATTAATCCACAGGCGCCAACCCACGTTCTGATCATCCCGCGGCAGCACACGGCCACGATCAACGATCTCGACGATGCGCGTGCCGCCGGAATTGGAGACCTTTTTCTTGTGGCCAAGCAGATAGCCGCCAGCGAAGGACTGGCAGACGACGGCTACCGCGTCGTCATGAACTGCAACGAGGGTGCAGGGCAGTCGGTATTCCACATCCACCTGCATTTATTGGGCGGGCGCCGGCTTGGCTGGCCGCCAGGCTGAGATAGCTTGCTTGACGAAAGCGGTCCTGCGCCGTCAGCCGAATTGATTCCGGCCTTCCGTCAGCTCCAGAAGTCGCAGGTAGGAAGCATACCGCCGTTGGCTGACACAGCCCGCGGATACCGCCGACTTCACTCCGCAGTCCGGCTCATGGCGGTGCCGGCAGTCATTGAAACGACAGCCGCCTGCCACGGCTGCAATTTCCCGGTAACCATGTGTGACCGCTTGCAGGTCTTCCAGGGCAGGCGCGTAGTCGCGAACGCCGGGTGAATCAATGATGGCGCCGCCGCCCGACAGCGCGAGCATCACGGAGTTGACGGTCGTATGGCGACCCGTACCCAGTTTGCCCGACAGTTCTGCCGTACTTTGCTCAGCGCCAGGCGCGATTCGGTTGATCAGCGATGATTTACCGACACCCGACTGCCCGACGATGATGCCGATATTGCCGATCAGCGCAGCAGTCAGTTTCTTGATGCCCGCACCGGTTTTGGCGCTCGAGGTCACGACGCTATAGCCGATGCGACGATAGTCGGCGAGAGTCTCTTCAATGTCTCCCTCGGGCACCTTTATGTCGATCTTGTTGAATACTATCGTCGCGGGGACGCTTATCGTCTCCGCAGCACACAGGTAACGGTCGACCAGAAACCAGTCAGGCGCCGGTCTGGCTGCGACAATCACGGTCAGGTGCTCGATATTTGCCGCCAACACCTCGATCTCGCCGAGCGTGTTTGGTCGCGTCAGGGCATTTTTGCGCTCATCGATTGCGGTGATCAGCCAGTCTGTCTCACCAGCGATGGTCTCCGCAGTGACGCGATCCCCGCAGACGGGTTTTAGCCGCTTGCCTTTGATGCGGGCACCTACCTCGCTGCCGTCGTCGAAGCGCAGCCGCATGCGGCGGCTGTAGGTCGCCACGATGGTAGCTCGTGCGCTCGTCATATGGCCCGGTATCCCAGAATCGATCCTGAGAGTATGCCGTCAACATCGGGACGATGCATTGCGAACGGGGGTAAACTAGGGCCAATACGTAATCCGACATCAACAAACCATGCCAACAGATAATCCGAGCGGCCACAAAGCCGATAATCTGATCTGGATCGACCTCGAAATGACGGGCCTTGATACGCAGCGAGACTCGATCATTGAAATTGCGACGATCGTGACCGATAAGGATCTCCACGAGGTCGCGGAAGGCCCCGTTTTTGCTATCGGCCAGCCGCGGCTCGTCATGGAGAATATGGATGAGTGGAATACGCGCCAGCACGGTGAGTCGGGTCTGACGACCCGGGTGCTCGCGAGCAACATCACGGCGCGCGAAGCCGAACTTGCGACACTGGAATTTCTGTCCAAATGGGTCGACCCCGGTATGTCACCGATGTGCGGAAACAGCGTGTGCCAGGATCGGCGTTTTCTGGCGCGAGAGATGCCCGAACTGGAAGCGTTTTTTCATTACCGAAGTCTGGACGTCAGTACGCTAAAAATACTGGCGCAGCTATGGGCACCGAATATTGTGTCGGCCTTCGAGAAAAGCTCCACACACCGGGCGCTTGACGATATTCGCGATTCGATCGATGAGCTGATCTGGTATCGGGCCAGACTTCTCAACAAGACCGTCATGAACAGCGGCAATAGCGACTGATGAGCAGACCGTTTGCCGCAGCGGCGGAAAGAAACAGCGCCGCAATTCTGGGTGTGCTGCGTCGAGAATTTTTGAAATCCTCGTACGTTCTCGAAATCGGTTCCGGGACCGGTCAACACGCGATTGCATTCGCGACCGAACTGTCGCACCTCTGCTGGCAGCCAACCGACCTTGTGATCCACCAGGCTTCGCTTCGTGAGCGGGTCGAACATGCAGGGTTGCCGAATGTGCGGGCGCCACAGGTACTGGATGTCACGGAATCCGGGGCACTCACGCCGCGCTATGACGGCGTGTTTTCGGCTAATACCGCGCACATCATGGGCATCGCGGCGGTGAAGCGCATGTTTTCCCTGGCGGCGGAGGCGCTCAAGGACGGTGGTCTGTTCTGTTTGTACGGTCCATTTCGCCTGAACGGGGCGTTTACGACGCAAAGCAATGCAGACTTCGACTGCTCGCTACGGGAACAGGATCCCGACATGGGTATTCGCGATCTCGAGAAGCTGGATGACTATGGCCGAACCGCTGGACTCGTGCGCGAGCGCCTGTATGCAATGCCGGCGAACAATCTGTTAAGCGTGTGGCGCAAACGTCACGCCTAGAGTAGAGCATCATGACGATCCATCTAGGCGGCTGTCATTGCAGGCGCGTACGGTTCGAGATCGAGGCGCCTGCGGCGCTCGAGGTTACACGCTGCAGCTGCAGTATTTGCCGGCAATGCGGGTATTTACACCTGATCGTGCCGCGTGCCGACTTTCGACTGCTCTCCGGCGACGATGTAATTACGACCTACACGTTCAATACGGGCGTTGCAAAACACCATTTCTGCAAGGTCTGTGGCGTGAAATCGTACTACGTGCCCCGTTCACATCCCGACGGCGTCAGCGTCAATGCCAATTGCCTCGAGCCGGATACGATCAGTTCAGTCACGATTTCGCCTTTCGATGGCTCACGCTGGGAACAGAATATTTCGCAATTGTCGCCTTTAAGCGACTGATTTATGGGCGAATTAACTGGCACTCGTGCAAGCCATCGCATATAGTCTCGCATTTCCAGTCGGGCAGGAGCCATGAAGACACGCGCAACCGTGGCAGTGATGTTCGTGGGCGTTTTGATCGCTGGGTTCGTGAGCGCCGAATCGGTGTGGGTCAGTGATCAGTTCGAAGTCATGCTGCGGACCGGCCCCAGCACGAGCAATGCAATCGAGCGGATGTTGCCGAGCGGCACGCGACTGGAAGTCCTGGAGCGTGATACCGAGACGGGCTACTCGCGCGTTCGGACGAGCGGCGGTACGGAGGGCTGGGTGCTGACGCGCTACCTCATGAACGAGCCGAGCGCGAGAGAGCAGCTGCAGACGTTGACCCAACGGCTGACGAGCGCGAATCAGGAGGGGACCTCGCTTTCGACACAGCTTCTGGCCGTGCAGGGCGAATACGACGCGGCAAAGCGGCGCATTGAGAGTCTCGAGACCGACAGGGAAGCGCTGGCAACGGAACTCGACGAGATCAAGCGTACGGCCGCTGATGTCTTGGCAATCAATAATCAAAATCAGGAATTGCGCGAACAGCTCGCGGCGGCGGAGCTACAGGTGGCCACGCTACAGCAGCAAAATCGGGAACTCAGTCGGCAGGCGACGCGCTATTGGTTCATGTCGGGCGGGCTCGTGCTGCTCGTCGGTATCGTACTTGGCGTGTGGCTCCCCCGGATACGCTGGCAACGGCGCTCACGCTACGATCGCTTCTGAGTCGAAGAGACCGCGTTCATACCGTCTGTCCGGCCAGAAACATCCAGGTTTCGATAACCGAATCCGGATTCAGTGACAGGCTTTCGATACCCTGATCGAGGAGCCAGCGCGCGAGATCCGGGTGGTCTGACGGTCCCTGGCCACATATTCCAACGTACTTGCCTTGAGCCTTGCAGGCTGCGATTGTCATGGCAAGTAGCGCCTTTACCGCAGCGTCGCGTTCGTCAAACAGATCGGCAACCAGGGCAGAGTCCCGGTCGAGGCCGAGTGCGAGCTGGGTCATGTCGTTCGAGCCGATCGACATGCCATCGAAATACTCGAGGTACTGCTCCGCGAGGAGAGCATTCGTCGGCAGCTCAGACATCATGATGATCTTCAGGTCGTCCTTACCGCGCTCCAGACCGTTTTTGCCGAGCAGGTCTATCACGTCGCTCGCCTGCTCCACCGTACGTACGAAAGGAATCATGATCTGGACGTTTTTCAGGCCCATATCGTTGCGTACCTTACGGATGGCGCGGCATTCCAGCTCGAAGCAGGGGCGAAAGCTGTCCGCAACGTAGCGCGCTGCGCCGCGAAAACCGAGCATCGGATTTTCCTCGGTGGGTTCATACCTTTCGCCGCCGATCAGGTTGGCGTATTCATTCGATTTGAAGTCCGACATGCGAACAATCGCGGGCTGAGGGGCAAATGCTGCGGCAATCGTAGCCACGCCCTCGGCGAGCTTGTCGACGAAGAAGCCCACAGGATCGCCGTAACCCGCCATTTGCTCGTCGATTGCCGCGCGCGTTTCGGCATCCTGGGCCCCGTATTCGAGGAGTGCCTGAGGATGCACGCCGATCATGCGGTTGATGATGAATTCCAGTCGGGCCAGCCCGACGCCATGATTCGGAATGCTGGCGAAATCGAAAGCCCGGTCGGGATTGCCAACGTTCATCATGATCTTGACCGGAATACGGGGCAGGGCATCAAGCTCGATCTGGGTCTTTTCGAAGTCGAGTCGCCCGGCATAGACGAATCCTTCATCTCCTTCGGCACAGCTCACGGTCACGTCGATGCCGTCCTGGATTTTCTCGGTGGCGTTACCGCAGCCGACAACTGCCGGAATCCCGAGTTCGCGGGCGATGATTGCGGCGTGACAGGTTCGACCGCCGCGATTGGTCACAATTGCTGCGGAGCGCTTCATCACGGGTTCCCAATCGGGATCGGTCATGTCCGCGATGAGTACATCGCCGCTTTGTATGCGGCCCATTTCCGCGACATTTTTTATTACCTTCGCTGTTCCGACACCGATTTTCTGACCGATGCTGCGACCTTTGCTCAGCACATTCGAACGGCCTTTCAGTGTGAAGCGCTGAATCGTTCGCCCGCTACGACTTTGCACCGTCTCCGGGCGAGCCTGCAAAATGTACAACTTGCCGTCAGTGCCATCCTTGCCCCACTCGATATCCATAGG
>JBFHXQ010000198.1:0-5746 GCA_041598895.1 Woeseiaceae bacterium
GCTCGGCAGCAGGAACGTGTCCGGGTCTTCGAGATCGGCAAATCGTTCCACGGTTCTCTAGAGGATCGGGTCGAGACACTTCGAATCGCCGGCGTCGTCACCGGCCCCGCTGTCCCCGAACAGTGGGGCAGCAAAGCAAGAGCTGCCGATTTCTTTGACGTAAAGGCAGACGTCGAAGCGCTGCTCGCGCTCACCGGAAAGGAGGCCGAATTCGATTTCGACGCGTGCGATCATGCGGCACTGCAGCCGGGACAGGCGGCGCGAATTGAACGTAATGGCGAAATCGTCGGCTTCATCGGCAAAATACATCCGACGATCGCGCGACAATACGATTTGAAGACGAACGTGTTCGCGTTCGAACTCGATGCAGAGAAAGCCTGTGCAAGCGATGCGCCGGTCGCGAAAGAAATCTCGCGTTTTCCTGCGATACGACGCGACATCGCCGTCATTGTCGACGAGAAAATTCCGGCTCGGGATCTGGTGCGCGTCGCGGCGAGCGCGGCGCCTTCGATTGTTAGGGATGTCAGAATTTTTGACGTATATCAGGGCCCGGGCATAGAAGCAGGGCTAAAAAGCGTCGCAATAGGCTTGATTTTGCAGGAAACATCCCGCACCCTTACCGACGGTGACGCGGACGCCGCTCAGGCCGCAGCAGTGCAAAAACTTCAACAAGAATTTGCGGCCGTTTTGAGAGACTGATTCAATGGCATTGACTAAAGCTGACATGGCGGAATCGCTGTTCAACGAACTCGGGCTGAACAAGCGCGAAGCGCGTGAACTCGTTGACATGTACTTTGAAGAATTGCGTGCTTCGCTCGCAGTTGGAGAGCAGGTCAAACTTTCCGGATTCGGAAACTTTGATCTTCGGGATAAGAAAGAACGACCGGGCAGAAATCCGAAAACCGGAGAAGAGATTCCAATCTCTGCACGTCGCGTGGTGACGTTCCGGCCGGGACAAAAACTAAAGGCCCGAGTGGAAGCATATGCTGGAACCGGGGAATAACGACGAGCTACCTCCAATTCCTGGCAAGCGCTACTTCACAATCGGTGAAGTCAGCGAACTGTGTGCCGTCAAACCGCACGTGCTTCGCTACTGGGAGCAGGAATTTCCGCAGCTGAAGCCGGTCAAGCGGCGCGGCAACCGCCGTTACTATCAGCGGCAGGACGTTCTCATCATCCGCCAGATCCGAAGCCTGCTCTATGAGGAGGGCTTCACAATCGGGGGCGCGCGTCAGCGCCTGACCGGCGATTCGGCCAAATCGGATGTGACCCAAAGTCAGCAGATAATCAAACAGATGCGGACGGAACTTGAACAAGTTCTGAAGATTCTGCGTCGCTGACGAATCCCTTTCAACGCCACCGCGGCGCAAGTATCATGCGTCCGCGCATCGCGATTTTCGTAAAGCCGAGATGCGCCCGGTCGGGGCGTAGCGCAGCCTGGTAGCGCACCACAATGGGGTTGTGGGGGTCGGAGGTTCAAATCCTCTCGCCCCGACCATCAGTCGAAAAAAATCAGCCGCTCTCACCCGCAAGGGGAGCGGCTGTTTTTTTGACCTATGGGCGGGAAGTGGAACCGAAAAAGAGGTTCCGCCGAGCACGGCTAAGCCGTGCGATTCAGGCGGGCTGTCTCGCCTCGGGGAGCTTGCGGTCCTCGATGCCCAGCAGAATCGGCTGCGCCGTTTCCCGGTAGATATTTACTTTCGCGTTGTAGGCGACGCGCGACAGCCCGTGTTTGTCCTTGATGTGAAGACGCCGGATGTTGAACTGCCCGCCGCCCAGATTCTCACCGGTCAAATAGCACTTGATCGCCGTCACCCGCTCACCGGATAACTCAAGACCGCTGAGCTTGGAAAGATTGCCTTGAGCACGCTGCAGGAACGTGACCGCGTCGAGATGGGCCTGCGTCTCAGCCGGATCCAGTTCCCGCGTGAGCGCGACATCGGCCAGAAAGTCACCGACCAGTATCTGGCCGGGCAGGGCGGCTTCGATCATCCGGGCGAGCTCGATCGTAACGTCGCCGACGATGAAGTCGTGCATCGTCGGGTTGAGCCCTTCCGCCTGGTGAAACTCGTAGCAGGAACCGACGTGGAAGCAGGCGCGCAGCCGCGGTACCGCCTTGGACATGGATTTACTGCGTGCGATGGCGTTATCGGCGAGCACGATATGCATGAAGTGGTAGAGGTTTACGTTCGCCTCGAGGCCCTCGTCGCGATTCCAGACGTAAAAGCCGTCGCCGCTGGAGGAGCGGGCGAAATTGATGCTGACGTCCTGCTCCAGCATTTTCGCGTGCGCCGAGTTCAGCGAATACGCCAGGCTGTTGAGCTGCGTCATCTGTTCGAACGGCGTCAGCAGGCTGAAGCCGACGATGTCGAACAGGCAAACGGCCCGGCTGGCGATGTAGTTGATGCCGTAGCGCCGGATCATCTTCTCGATGATTTGGGTCTCGACCGGATGGCCGCTCAGCGGCTCGCGCAACGCGACGTAGATGGGCTGCACGTCCAGCAGCCGCGCGACCTTCTGCATTTGCGTAAACGACAGCTTGCGCTCGCCGGATATCAGCTCGGTGATGAAACGAGGGGAGACTCGTGGCGGACTGTCCTCGCCCCGTGGCTCGGTGTACTCGGCAATGGCGTAGTGCGGTACGACCAGGATCAGCACACCCTCGTCGAGCGGTGCCCACGACAGAATGTTGTTCTGGCCGAGCGACCAGTGCCGGTGCAGGCTGCGTTCCAGCTGTACGAGGTTGCTACGCTGCCGCAGCCCCATCTCCTGAGCGAGACCGGCGAGTTGATCGAGATAGGGCGAGAAGTCGGCGAGGCGACGGATGCCCGACTGCGAGAGATCGTCAAGTTCCATAACGGTCTGGCGAAATTAATCCCATCTGGGTTTATTGGCAAGTATTATCCGGACTTATGGCACATAGCGCACCCGATTTGGATGATGTCGCGCGATTACGCGCGGCATTGGGCGACGACATCGTTACTACGCCGATGATTCGCTGCGCAGGAATCGAGGATGCGCTCGATGACGGCACGGCCGTCTACGGCAAACTGGAATTCCTGCAGCGCACCGGAACGTTTAAAGCTCGCAGCGCGCTGGCGGTCATCCGCAGTCTGGATGCCAAGGACAGGGCGACCGGCGTCACGGCGGTCAGCGCCGGCAATCATGCGATCGCGGTTGCCTACGCCGCGCAGGCCTGTGACACCAGTGCCAAGGTCGTGATGATCGCAGGGGCGAACCCGAGCCGGATCGATGCCTGTCGGGCATTCGGCGCCGAAATCGTCATGGCGGATGATGCCCACCGTGCGTTCGAACTGGCAGAACAGATCCGCGAGCAGGAGGGCCGCTTTCTTGTTCATCCGTTCGAAGGTGAGGCGGTTGCCCGGGGGACGGGTACGGTCGGGCTGGAGATATGCGAGCAGTGCCCGGACGTAGACGCGGTTGTCGTCGCGATCGGGGGCGGTGGACTGATCGGCGGAATCGCTAACGTCGTAAAACAATGCAATCCGCGCTGTCAGGTTATCGGCGTCGAGGCGGAGGGGGCGGATTCGATGCATCGGAGCCTGCGCGCCGGAAAACCGGTCAGGTTGGAAAAAGTCGACACGATTGCTGACAGTCTCGGCGCACCGTTTGCGCTGCCGTACTCGTATGCGCTGTGCGAGGCATTCGTTGACCGGGTCGTGCTGGTCAGCGACGACGACATGCGGCGGGCCATGGGTCGTCTGTTTACGGAAATGCGGATCGCCGTTGAGCCCGCCTGCGCCGCGAGTACGGCGGCCTTGTACGGTCCTCTGCGCGAATCGCTGGCGGGCAAACGGGTCGTGCTCGTGTTTTGCGGCAGCAACATCGACTGGCAGACGTTCAGCGATCAGGCAGTGTTCGAATGACCGTACCCGGCGCCGTCATCGGTGCACTCAAGGAGATCGTCGGCTCGCAGGGCTGGACCAGCGATGCCCAGGATCTGGAAGCGTCATTGACCGAGTGGCGCGGTATGTTGCGCGGCCGCACGCCGATCCTGCTGCGGCCCGATTCGAGCGAGCAGGTGGCCGATATCGTGCGCGCCTGTGCGCAGTATGGCGTCGCGATCGTGCCGCAGGGCGGCAACACCGGCATGTGTGGCGCCGCTGTGCCGGACGCGTCCGGCGATCAGATCGTGCTGAATCTGTCGCGGCTGAATCGCATCCGCCGGGTCGATCCCGACGACTTTTCCCTGGTGGCCGAGAGCGGCTGTCGGCTCGCCGACGTGCAGGCCGCTGCGCGCGAGGAGAATCGCCTGTTTCCGCTGAGCCACGGTGGCGAAGGGAGCGCGCAGCTCGGCGGCAGTCTGTCGACCAATGCCGGAGGCATCAACGTGCTGCGTTACGGCACGGCGCGAAGCCTGGTCCTGGGCCTGGAGGTCGTTCTGGCGGACGGCCGAGTCTGGAACGGCCTCAAGACGCTGCGCAAGGATACGGCCGGCTATGACCTGAAGCAGCTGTTCATCGGCAGTGAAGGGACGCTCGGCATTATCACGGCGGCCGCGGTCAAGCTGTTTCCCGCCGCGGAACGCGCGGCAACCGCCATCATTGCGCTGGACGCGGCCGGATCTGCGGTCGAGTTGTTGAGCGTCTGCCGTGAGCGCCTTGGCGACAGCCTGCAGGCATTCGAACTGATCGGCGCGTCCGCGCTCGAGCTCGTCGAACGTCACGTGCCGGATAGCCGCGTGCCCTTCAGCGGACACTCGCCGTGGTACGCCTTGCTCGAGATCGATGGCGACGATGCCAGGTTAGGGGGGGTACTGGGCAAAGCACTCGAGCGAGGTACGATTCGTGATGCCGTCATCGCCAAGAATGTCGCCGAGGCGGAGAGATTCTGGCGGCTGCGGCACTCGATATCGGAGGCCGAGAAAATGGAGGGACCCGGTGCCAAACACGATGTATCAGTGCCGATCGCGCGCATCGAGGAATTCGTGATCGAGGGAATCCGCCGCCTCGAACGCGAGGTCCCGACCGTTACGCCCGTCATATTCGGTCATGTCGGGGACGGCAATCTGCACTACAACGCGATCCTGCCGTCGGGGCTGCCGCAGGATCGGGAAGACGAGCTGCGCGTTCGTGTGAGCACGATCGTATATGATCTCGTCCACGAGCTGCGTGGCAGCATCAGCGCAGAGCACGGCATCGGTGTGCTGAAGCGACCGTACCTCGAGCGCTACGAGTCCGATGTTGCGCTCGACCTGATGCGGACGCTAAAAAGCGCCTTGGACCCGAAGAATATCCTCAATCCAGGCAAGGTAATCTGACGACCAGTTCCGCGAAGGAGCTTGACGCCAGCGCTAAAATGGACGATTCGCCGAGTTAAATCTCGCTGATATGAACGCCGACTCGAAGCAAATCCGGGACGTGCTCCAGGAGCAACTCACGGACCTCGACGACAGCCTCGCTGCGACCGTCGACGACGTGCAGATGCTGGCCGACCTGCAACAGGGCATCGGCCGGCTGCTGGCTGATGACGTCGACGTGGAGCCGGAGATTCGTCGGCTGCTGCAGGAACGCTACGACGGCGGAGACCTGCGCAAGGAAACGTACCAGCTCGTCAAGTCGATGCTTGACCGATACGCGAGTGAAGGCATACCGACCGTCCCCGATAACGTGACATTCGACACGATCGATTCGCCGCCCGAGGTATCCGCGGCGGAAGACGCTGTAGCGGACGGGTCGTTCTCGTCGACGACGGTCCTGCCCTCCGAGGCATTCCAGCCGGCCAC
>JBFHXQ010000199.1:0-5723 GCA_041598895.1 Woeseiaceae bacterium
AACTGATCGACATTCTCGGCAAACTCGAGCCGCAGGCGGCCGACGCAGATGTGGAGCTCACGGGTGCGCCGCTCAGCGCAGCACGGACGAAGATACTGCAGTCCGCCGACCGGGAATACGGCGGCATCGGCAGCGCGCCGAAGTTTCCACATCCGGGCACGATCGAGCGCATGCTGCGGCACTGGCGTGCGAGCGCGCACAGCGCGGAACCGGATGTCGAGGCGCTCGGTCTGGTGGCGCTCACCCTGACACGGATGGCGGAAGGCGGCATCTACGATCAACTGGGCGGCGGCTTTTGCCGTTACTCGGTCGATCGTTACTGGCAGATCCCGCATTTCGAAAAAATGCTCTACGACAACGGACCGCTGCTCGCGCTCTACGCGGAAACTTACCTTGCGACCGGTGATGGACTATACGGGCGCATCGCCAACGAGACGGCGGACTGGATGATCGCCGACATGCAGTCACCGAACGGCGGCTTTTATTCGACCCGCGATGCCGATTCCGAAGGCGCGGAAGGAAAGTATTACGTCTGGACACGGGAAGAGGTGCAGGCGCTCCTGAGCGGCGAGCAGTACGAGCTCTTCGCGCGGCGCTTCGGGCTCGACAAGGAGGCCAACTTCGAGGGCGAGTGGCACCTGAGCGTGCGGGAATCGTTCGAGACGATTGCAAAAGACCGGGGCATGACGGTCGAGGCGCTTACCGAACACATCGACGCTGCGCGTTCGACACTGCTCGAGGCGCGGGGAAAACGCGTGCCACCCGGCCGCGACGAAAAGCAGCTCACGGCGTGGAATGCGCTGGCAATTCGCGGCCTGGCGATCGCGGGACTCGCGATGGGGCGGGACGAACTGATCGAATCGGCGGCAAAAGCGGCGGACTTCCTCCGTGACTACATGCTGGTCGACGGCCGCCTGCTCGCGAGCTTCAAGGACGGCCAGGCGCGATTTCCCGCCTATCTCGACGACCACGCTTACCTGCTCGACGCATTGCTCGTCTTGCTGCAGGCCAAATGGAGCAATCGCCATCTCGAGTTCGCCGTCGCGCTCGCCGACCTGTTGCTCGCACACTTTTTCGATGCCGACGCCGGCGGCTTCTATTTCACCGCGGACGATCACGAAACGCTGATGCATCGCCCGAAACCGCTGGCGGACGAAGCCGTACCGTCGGGCAACGGCGTCGCCGCTTTCGCCCTGCAGCGGCTCGGCTTCCTGCTCGGCGAGGCGCGTTATCTCGACGCCGCGGAACAGACGCTGCGCAATGCGTGGCGCGCGATGGACGAGTATCCGCACGGGCATGTGACGTTACTCCACGCGCTCGAGGAATACATCGAGCATCCGGAAATCATCATCATCCGCGGCGACGACGATGAAATGCAACGGTGGCGCAAGAGCGCCGCACGGATCTATGCGCCGCGACGACTCATGTATGCCATCGGTTCCGACATTGAGGGGCTGCCGGGCAGCCTCGCCGAGCGCAAGCCGGCGGACAACGAAACCGTCGCCTATCGCTGTGTCGGCAGTCAGTGTTCCCTGCCGATCACGAGCTGGGAAGCGTTGGCCGCGGAACTGAGTGAATCCCGTGAGACGAAACGGAATGAATGACGAACTTCTGACATCGCGACGCGAATTTCTTGCCGGGAGCATTGCGCTTGCCACGAGCGTCGCCGGCTGCAGCCGTACGGCAGACCAGACAGGTGGGACGATGACAACATCACTGACAGAGCTGTCGGCGACGGACGCTGTTGCGGCCATGCAGCGTGGCGACATTTCTGCGGAAACCTATGCAACCGCGCTACTCGAGCATTGCGAGGCCGGCCGCCAGCTGAACGCATTCATCACGCTCGAACCGCAGCGTGTGTTCGAGGCGGCGCGTGAAGCGGACAGGAAACGCGCGTCAGGGTCCCCGCCCGGTCCGCTGCACGGGCTGCCGATCCCGGTCAAGGACAGCGTCAATACGCAGCAATATCCGACGACCGGCGGTACACCTGCGCTCAGGAATTTCGTTCCCGCGGAGGACGCGACGCTGATCAGAAAGCTCAGAGAAGCCGGCGCAATCGTGCTCGGGAAAACCAATATCCACGAGATGTCCTTCGGCTGGACCAGCAACAACCAGGCCTTCGGCGCCGTCAGGAACCCGTACGACCCGTCGCGCATTCCGGGCGGCAGCAGCGGCGGCACTGCGGCTGCCGTTGCCGCGCGCATGGCGCCGCTCGGCATCGCGGAGGATACGCAGGGCTCGATCCGCGTGCCCGCCGCCCTGTGCGGCATCTACGGCTTTCGCCCGACGCAGAACCGCTATCCGAACGAAGGCGTCATTCCGATCACGCCGCTGTTCGACCAGGTCGGCCCGCATGCGCGCAACGTCGCCGATCTTGCCCTGTTCGACCACGTGGTGACCGGTGAGGCAACAGTCGCCGCGCCGGCGTCGCTTGCCGGATTACGGATCGGCGTTCCGCGGCGCTATTTCTACGAGATGCTCGATGCGGAAGTGCAGCGCATAACGGACGCGTCGCTGGCGAAACTCGCGGATGCCGGCGTCGCGCTGGTCGAGGCGGAGATCCAGGACCTGTCGAGACTCATCCCGCTGACGACCGACGTGGTGCAGAGTTATCACGCCAGACCGTCGATCGCCGGGTACCTCGAGCGTTACCATACCGGCGTCACGTTCGAGGAACTGGTGAACCAGCTCAGCCCGGATATCCTGGCGGCATTCGAATCCTACGTCCTGGGCGGCGCACAGACCGCCACCGAGGAACAATTCATCGCGGCAAGGGACGAGCACCTGCCGGCGCTGCGGGAATCGTGCAGGTCGTATTTCCGGCAAAACCAGCTGGCCGCGATGATCTTTCCGACGACACAGATCCCGGCGCCGCCGATCGGCGACGACATCGAAACGACGCTCAATGGCGAGACCGTACATTTCGCGCCGGTCATCAGCCGCAATATCTCGCCCGGCAGCACCGCGGGCCTGCCCGGCATCGTGATTCCCGCCGGTCTCGGCAATGAAGGTTTGCCGGTGTCACTCGAGCTCGACGCGCCGGCCGGCAGCGATCGTGACCTGCTGCGTATCGGGCTTGCGATCGAATCCGTACTCGGCCATCTGCCGCCGCCCGGGTAGTCGAGGGTCGGACCTCCGCAAGCCATTCTGCTCAAACGAATTTTTTCCGATTGATGACGCAAATAACGCCTTAAACGGTCCATTTCAATATCGAAACCGGCAATGATGAGCGGAGACCTCACCATTCCGGGCACGAAATTGCCGGATTAAGCGTGAATAGCGGCGACAAAAGTGGACTTACGTGATACGAATCAAATGATTGCGATGGTCCGACCCCGGGCGTCAGGCCGCGTCGTGGAAGATGATGCCGAGGGTAATTCGTTCGCCCGATCGCAGTTCGCTGACGCCGTGCCGCATTTTCAGCCGGTAATAACCGCGCGTTCCCATGACCGGCCGCTCGTTGACCGCGAAGGCAACGCCATGGCCTCTCTCGAGTTGCACGACCTCGACGCGGGACTGCATGCGCGGGCGTTGCTCGGTCAGCACGAATTCGCCTCCTGAGAAATCCTCAGGCTCGCTCAATAACACCACGACCTGCAGCGGGAAGACGTGCTCGCCATACAGGTCCTGGTGCAAGCGGTTGTAGTCGCCGGCGCCGTACTTGAGTATCAGCGGGGTCGGCCGCGTCTGGCCGTCTTTGTGACAGCGCTCGAGCATTGCGGCATGCGTGTTCGGAAATCGACGCTCGCCCCCGAGCCTTTCCTGCCATTCGTTGGCGACGGGGACCAGCAGCTCGTACAGTTGCTCGCGTAAGGACGCGACCTTGTTCGGTAACGGGTAGCTGAAATACTTGTACTCGCCCTCACCGTAACCGTGCCGGCGCATGACGATGTGACTGCGGAATGCATCGTCCCGCGCAAACAGCGCGGCGAGCGCCTCCGTTTCGTCGTTTGACAACAAACGCCCGAGCCGCGCATATCCGCGCCGATCCAGTTCAGCCTGAATACGCGACCCGTCCATCGTATCCCGGGCTGCAACCATGTTTACCTTGTGCCGCATCGGACCGCTGCGTTTATCCTAACCGTCCCGCCAGGGGAAATTGGACGAAAACGGACCTGTAATCAGGGGACAGATTACTTATTTGACAGCAGGGGACGAGAGCGAAAAAAGTAGACTGTCCCCTGAATTAGTCGCGTGTGAGCGGCACCGCTGCAAAACCGTCGAGTGCCCTGAGCCATTCGCGCGTCAGCACGTCAAGCGCAGCTTTACCTTTCTCGGCCGTCGCCAGCGTCGCGTCGCCGAAGATGCCGGATGCCGAATACAGCGGATCGGCGGGGTCCCGCGCGAGGAGTCCCGGCTGATAGCCGCCGTAGTCCTTCGCCTGTCGCTCGCCGTAATCCGTGACCGCAAGCGACATGTCGACGCGCCCGGGCTGCAGGTACAGGTTGATCGAGGTTTCGATCTCGTCGCCGTGCCCGCCCATTTCCTGTTCCTGCAGCGCGCCGATTTCCTCGGTCTCGAGATCGTTCCACGAGACCACGAGCGTCGGCACGCCGGTCTGCACGCGAACCTCGCGCGCAGCGATCGAAATCGGTAATCCGGTCGCGTTCGCGATGCCCGTATTGAGAAACACGATGCGCTGCGCGCCTTGCCGAACCAGCGACATGGCCACCTGGAACACGTAGTCCTGGAAGACGCCGGGATCGGCGACCTCGGTCCCCGGATAGTCGCGGAATGCCGGGAACCAGCCGTGCAGGATCGGCGGCGCGACGATTACGTTGCGTGACTCGATCGCGGCGTCGACGAGATGATCCATGACGACGCGATCGGCGTTCATCGGCAGGTGCGGGCCGTGCTCCTTGGCGCCGGCGCCGAAGGGCAGGATCACGACCGGCGTTTCCCGGTATCGACGTTCCGCCTCCGGCCAGCTCAGGTCGCCGAGGTACACCCCGATTGCCTGGCCGCGGGCGGCGACGGAAATCAGGAAAGTGAATGCAAAAAGCAGGCTGCGACGGTACGGCATCACATGCTCCCCTGTGACGTGGCTACATTATGCGAAGCGTGCCCGGCCGCCACAACGCCGACGAACGGTCGATTCTGGCCGACGAACGGCAAGGACCCGACGAGTGGTTGTATTGGTCCGACGAACAACTGAATGTCTGAAGCTCGAATCCATCAAAATAAGTACGCACAAGTAGTTGATTATTTGGACAAGACAATGGAAGGACCGAAGACACGGAAAGCGCCAGACGAAGGCAATGCGCCGGCAACGTTCCAGACCGACCTCTGGAACAAGGTCCGTGTGCTTGACTCCGAATCCGGCGACGATCACGAGCTGGCCATCGAGGACGATTTCGACGGCGACACCGACCCGTACAACAGCACGGGTTCGCACGTCATACTCGAGCTGCAGAAATACTCGAGCGACGAGTAGCGCGCAATTGCACTAATCGCCGGTTTCGATTCGCGTCGTCTTGACCGGCCCCATCCCGATGATCTGAACGACGACGGGCTCGCCGTTGCACGAGCCGTCGTAATGTACGGCCCCTTTCGGGTGCATGACGAATGCGCCCGCTCGCATAGGCACCGTCTCGGCGCAATCGCCGGAAGGCCCCCGGCCGAAACCCCATTCGCCCGAGATGACCGTGATGAAGCGATCCTGGTCGTGATAGTGCGGCGGCGAGGTCACGTTCGGGCCGAACTCGATGCGCAGGACATAGATG
>JBFHXQ010000200.1:0-5696 GCA_041598895.1 Woeseiaceae bacterium
CGTCTGGAAGGAACTCGTTCCGGCACGCTTCGCGGCGCGACACGGCGTTCCGATCGAGCATGCGAAGAGAGATTTGTATGCGCGATATCGGGCAGCGCAGGGCAATCTCGAGTGGTACTGCCTCGACCACTGGAGCGAGCGCCTGGGATTCGACATCGTGCAGGTACACCGCGACGTCGGTGATCGTATCGACTATCTGCCCGGTGCCGCAGAGTTTTTGAAGGCCGCGCAGCCGCTCAAACTGAAAATCCTTCTCGTCACCAATTCGCACCCGGACACGCTGGCCCTCAAGCACGAGATGACGCAAGTCGGAGACTACTTCGACGGCGTTTTCAGCGCCCATGACTACGGCTTTGCGAAGGAACAGCAGGAGTTCTGGCGCGCGCTGCACGCTGACGTCAGCTTCGATCCGGAAACGACCGTATTCGTCGACGACAGCGTTCCCGTGCTGCGCAGCGCTGCTGAATTCGGTATTCGCACCGTCGTCGAGGTTACTCGGCCGGACACGACGCGGCCCTCGCGGGACCAGTCCGAGTTCGAGGGCATAGAACAGCTGCCGGATTTGCTGCGCGCCGGATAACAGCCCTTCCGGATTCGGCGACCCGGCCTGATTTGGGTTACTTTCTCGGGCGACGACGCCCCGAACCCGATGATCTGTTACTCCCGCGAGGCCGCGACGGGCGTCGCGGCTTCGATTTCGGTTTGATGATCTCAGGAAGCAGGGCCGGGTCGTAGTTTGCAACCGGAATCTTGTGTCCGATGTAGTCCTCGATGTCGGGTAGCGAGACAACATAGGTCTCACAGCCCAGGCTGATGGCGTCGCCGGCGGCACCGGCGCGGGCGGTGCGGCCGATGCGGTGCACATAGTCTTCCGCATCCTGTGGCAGGTCGTAGTTGATGACGTATTGAACGTCCGGTATGTGCAGGCCGCGCGACGCGACGTCGGTCCCGATAAGGACCGGCAATTCGCCGGATTGGAACTGCATCAGCATTCGCAGACGCTTTTTTTGCGGCACGTCTCCCGAAATAGCTCGCGCATCGATTCCATTCGCGACGAGATACTCCTGGATTCGATCCGCTTCGCGCTTCATGTTGACGAACACCATGATGCGACCTTCGCCCATTTCTCGGATCAGGCCGATAAGCAGCGGGAGTTTTTCTTTGTTCGATGGAAAAAATATCGCCTGGCGTACACGGTCCGCCGTTACCTTGTCCGGCTCGATACGGACCAGCTCCGGCTCGTTCATGTGCTCGTAGGCCAGCTCCATGACCCGATGCGAAAGCGTCGCAGAGAACAGCATGTTCAGGCGCTTGTCGGGTTTCGGCAGCCGACGCAGCAGATAGCGAATGTCCTTGATGAAGCCGAGGTCGAACATCCGGTCAGCCTCGTCGAGAACGCAAACTTCGACACGGTCGAGTCTGAATACGCCCTGTTTCAGATAGTCGATAATCCGCCCGGGCGTGCCGATGAGTATGTCAATTCCGGCCGCGATCGTGTCGCGCTGTTTGTCGTAATCGGTACCTCCGAAAGCGAGACCGACACGGAATCCGGTATGTTTGCCGAGGACTTCAGCGTCCTTGGCAATCTGCACCGCAAGTTCGCGCGTCGGCGCCAGCATGAAGGCGCGCGGTTGCCGAACGTCGTCCGACGCGGGTTTTTTCGCCAGCATGCGTTCGAAGGTTGCGATGAGAAATGCCGCCGTCTTGCCCGTGCCGGTCTGCGCCTGACCAGCGACATCGCCGCCGGCGAGCGCTATCGGCAATGTGCTCGCCTGAATCGGCGTGCAATACTCGAATCCTGCGTCGCGAATGCCGGCGCGGACGCTGTCCGCGAGGGCGAGTTCGTCGAATTTCAGATCACTCAGATGATTGTCAGACATGTGCTCAGGTCTGGAAAATATGCATTTTAGGCTTGCAAAATGGCTCGCGACGCGTTCAAATTGCAACTATACCGACGCGACAACCGTCGCACCCGCCAGTTTCGCAATCATCGAATCCGAGAAACAGCCGCGATAAGGCCGCGATAAAGCTGCGACAGTTTGCCTGATCGGCCAGTCAGCGTCATCCAATTCGTACTGTTCGTGCGTCGCTCAGCTGACCGCGGGCAGCGCCAACATCGACCAAGACCATGCAAGTGGAGGATCTGCCGGTGAGCGATAAAATCGTGCACACCACGGACGACAGCTTCGAGGCCGACGTTTTGCAGTCTGCCAAACCCGTGTTGCTCGATTTCTGGGCCGAATGGTGCGGCCCTTGCAAGATGATTACTCCGCTCATTGACGAGGTGGCCGAAGAATTCGGGGATCGCCTCGCGGTCGCCAAACTCAATATCGACGAAAATCCGGGCACGCCGCAGAAATTTGGCGTCCGCAGCATCCCGACATTGATGCTGTTCAAAGACGGCGCCGTGCAGGCGCAGAAGCTCGGTGCGATGTCCAAATCTCAATTAACTGAATTTCTGGAAACGAATCTGTGAGAGGATACTTGGGTAGTTCAACGAAAAGCCGACCGAAGCAGTCGGGCAACAAAAACAAGGGTGGCGGCAATCGTCGTCGGCGAAGACGTCCGGCTCAGGATGAGTATCCGGACGATGACGGTAGCCTGGAGGTAATTCCGCCCGAACAGCTCGAGCAGAGCAAAAACATCATGAACCTGACCGAGCTCAAGACGCGTCCCGCCGCGGAGCTCGTCGAACTCGGCCAGTCCCTTGGGCTCGAAAGCCTTGCGCGCTCGCGCAAGCAGGACATCATCTTTTCGATTCTCAAGGCGCATGCACGTAACGGCGAGGACATATACGGCGATGGCGTGCTCGAGATACTTCAGGACGGCTTCGGGTTTTTGCGTTCCTCGGACAGTTCCTATCTGGCCGGACCCGACGACATTTATGTGAGTCCGAGCCAGATCCGACGCTTCAACCTGCGCACCGGCGATACAGTATCGGGACTGATTCGTCCGCCGAAAGACGGTGAGCGATACTTTGCATTGCTCAAAGTGGGCCAGATCAATCACGATGCCCCGGAGAACGCGCGCAATAAGGTCCTTTTCGAGAATCTTACACCGCTGTTTCCGCGCCAGCGGCTGAAGCTCGAGCAAGGAAACGGCAGTACCGAAGACCTGACTGCGCGAATCATCGACATGGTTGCGCCAATCGGCAAGGGGCAGCGCGGGCTGATAGTCTCCCCGCCGAAAGCCGGCAAGACGATGCTATTGCAGAACATCGCCTCTGCGATATCGGCGAACTCACCCGAGGTCGACCTCATCGTGCTGCTGATTGACGAGCGGCCCGAGGAGGTCACCGAAATGGAGCGAACCGTTCGCGGTGAGGTTGTCTCCTCGACATTCGATGAGCCAGCGAGCCGGCATGTACAGGTTGCCGAAATGGTCATCGAAAAGGCGAAACGCCTCGTCGAGCACAAGCGCGATGTCGTGATTCTTCTCGATTCGATTACGCGGCTTGCACGCGCCTACAACACCGTTGTGCCGTCGTCCGGCAAAGTGCTCACTGGCGGTGTCGATGCAAACGCGCTGCATCGGCCAAAGCGCTTTTTCGGCGCGGCGCGCAATATTGAAGAGGGCGGCAGTCTGACGATCCTCGCGACCGCGCTGGTCGACACCGGTTCGAAGATGGACGAGGTCATCTACGAGGAATTCAAGGGCACCGGCAACATGGAGATCCATCTGGATCGCCGGATCGCCGAAAAGCGGGTCTTCCCGGCCATCAACATCAATCGTTCCGGTACCCGTAAGGAAGAGCTGCTGACGGACACGGACGAACTCCAGAAGATGTGGGTCCTGCGCAAGGTATTGCATCCGATGGACGAGCTGGCGGCCGTCGAGTTCTTGCTCAGTAAGCTGCAGGACACGAAGACCAACGTGCAGTTCTTCGAGGCGATGAAGCGCTGACCGGACCCGAAGTTCGCATCCAGCCGGCCGCCGGCGTCCGCCGGCGGCCCTGAAACGGCGTAACATTGTCCGAGGGGCCGAGACTCCGGGCCTGCGCGTGAGCGACCGATTGTCGGGGGCCCGACCGTCTAAAGGGCCAGTGTGGCAGTGAGGCATGCTATGCCGACCTACCTCGATGACAAAAGACTTGTCAAACAATTACTTGCGGGCGATCAGCGCGCCTTCGACCGGTTTTTTGACGACAATTTCGCGCGCCTTTACCGGTTCGCGATCGTGCGGCTGACGGATGACCCGGACGCGGCTCGCGAGGTTGTGCAAATTGTCCTGACCCGGGCACTGACCAAGTTACACACCTACCGGGCCGAATCCGCGCTGTTTACGTGGCTGTGCGCGATTTGTCGCAACGAGATTAGCGACTGGCTGTCCCGGCAGGGTCGCTATCGGGACAAGATCGTGCTGGTCGAGGATTATCCGGAAGTTCGGGCGGCCGTCGACTCGTTTCTTGCGCCAGCCGAAAGCAGCCCTGAGCGACAGTACCAGCGCATCGAGATGTTGCGCCTGATCCAGGTCGCCCTGGATCGGTTGCCGGCCAAATACGGCAATGTGCTCGAATGGAAATACGTCGAGGGGTATTCGGTCAAGGAAATAGCGGCACGGCTGGATATCGGCACCGAGGCAACGCAGTCATTGATTGCGCGCGCCAAAAGAGCGTTTGCGGATGTGTATGCCACCCTCAGCGGATCCGTGCTCGACTCAGACGACGGACTTTTGAAGTCATGAGCAGAAACGAAGACAGTAACTCGAACTTCCGCCGGGATGCGGTCGAGGAACTTTTGGTGAGAGCAGTACCCCGGCCGCTGCCACCCGCAGCCGAGGAGGCAGTCGTCCGCGATGTCATTCACGCCGAATGGCGCCGCCTGACCAGCCGTCGACGTCTGCGCCGCAGGGGCATCGGTGTCGGGATGGCGGCAACGGCGCTTTTGGGCATTGCGGTGGGGGTTTATCAGCTGCGCATGCCGGCACCGATAGCCACCCCCGTCGCGACGATTACGAAGAGCTTCGGGTCACTGTTCATCGTCGATGCGGCGTCTGAGCTGCGTGCGGCGGACGCCGACACGCGGCTGGTGGTCGGGCAGACGATCGTCACCGGTGAGGATTCCGGTGTTGGCCTCGAGTGGGGTCGGGGTGGCTCGCTGCGTATCGACGCGCAAACGCGGATCCGCGTCGTTGCACCGGACGCGGTATACCTGGAATCGGGACGAGTATATTTCGACTCGGCACCGTCGCCGCTGATCTCGTCGGCGCTCGGCAGCGAGAGTATTGATGCAACGAATGTTCTTAGCATCGACACGCGGCACGGCGTCGTAACCCATATTGGCACGCAGTTCATGGCGGCAGCTGACCGGGAACGCCTCGCGGTGAGCGTTCGTGAAGGACGGGTCCGCGTCAGCGGCATGCGCTACGCCGTTACTGCGGTCGCCGGACAACAGCTGACGGTCTCGGGCGCCGGGCGGCCGGGTGTCGCGAATATCGCGGCTTTCGGCGATGCCTGGCGATGGGTAGAAGCGACATCTCCGCCGGTGAGCCTCGACGGACGCTCGGTGCACGATTTTCTGACCTGGATTTCTCGCGAGACGGGATTGACGCTCGAGTACGGTAGCGATGCCGCCAGAGCGCTCGCAGAGGCGTCTGAACTGCGCGGCCTGGTGCAGACCGAGCCAACTAAGGCGCTGCAGATCTATGCCGGCAGCGTCGATCTCGACTGGCGCAGCAAGGGAGGGGCACTTTACGTC
>JBFHXQ010000201.1:0-5656 GCA_041598895.1 Woeseiaceae bacterium
GCCTCGTCAACGCGTACAGGCAGGTACGGATCGGCAATCCCCTCGAGCCGGACACGCTGATGGGGCCGCTCATCGATCCTTCTGCGGTCGAACGGGTCGAGGCTGCACTGGAGGCAGTTCGAGAGGCTGGCGGCGAGCTGCTGTGCGGCGGTGAACGGATCGCAGGACGCGGCCATTTCATGACGCCCGCGATCGCGGTCGCCGAGAACGACTGGTCGATCGTACAGACGGAGACTTTTGGCCCGCTGCTCTACCTGATTCCGTACGACACGCTGGACGACGCTATTGCGATGCAAAATGGCGTCGTCCAGGGGCTGTCATCGGCGATTTTCACCGACAACCTGCAGCATGCCGAGGCGTTCCTGTCGCATGCCGGCTCGGACTGTGGCCTCGCCAACGTCAACATCGGCACGTCCGGCGCTGAAATCGGCGGCGCATTCGGCGGCGAAAAGGAAACCGGCGGCGGCCGGGAAGCCGGCTCGGACGCCTGGCAGGCCTACATGCGCCGGCAGACGAACACGATCAACTGGGGCAAGGAGCTGCCCCTCGCACAAGGCATCAACTTCGATCTGTAGGGAAAGCGAGTGTATGTCCGCGAGCGGCCCGGCCGCGGCTGTGTGCATCGTTACAGGTGCTAAACTTCCCGTAATTCGAAACCACGACAGTCGACACCGATTCGTGCCTGCGTCCGTTCGCGCGAAGAGCACGGATCGATACACCGAAATCGTCCAGGAGGAACCGCTCATGCGCACCGTCAAGTCCACACTGTTCCTCGCAGTCCTGCTGTTCGCTCCGGCCATTGCGATTGCGGCCGACGCTCAGGCAATTCTCGAGAAGGCGCGGAAGATGCAGGAACAGCGCTGGGAAGGTGTCGATCTCTATAAAATCGACCAAACGATCAATGGCAATCGCGTGCAGACGTACATGATGCGGGTAAACGTCAAGGACGAAACCGGAAACATCCAGCCCATTTTCGTCCCGATGTCGGCGAATCAGGTGCTGAACAACCAGGGCAGAAACTCGCAGACAATGACGCCGGAACAGCTGGAAGCGTTTGCTGCTGCGCAGGAGACGACCGGCGACGCGATGTCGAGCGAAATAGAGTCCGGTCTGGGTCAGGCCGGGCTGCCGCCCGATCTGCTGTCCGCGACCGGTTCGGATCCATGGAACACGATGGACCCGGGCACGATGATGCGGGGCGGCGCCACGTTCATGCGCGGGGCAGCAGAGGCCGAGCGCGCGCGCACGACGGACATGGGTCCCGACGCGCAGTCGATGGCCGATGAATGGGCGCAGTTCCAGGCCCGGGCGAAGCTGGTGGGCACAGACAAGGTCGATGGTCTCAAGGCGTACCATCTCCGCGCATCCGGTATGGACAACGTGCAGCCGCTCGACGACGGAGAGATACGCTTCGACACGATGGCGATATGGATCGACGCGAAGGAATACGTCCCGCTCCGGATGACGATGTCGGGCACGATGACCTCCGAGGGACAGACGCGACCGGTCAGCATCGAGCGCGACATCCGGGACTACCGACAAGTCCCGAACAGCAGGATGTACGAATCCTACAGCAGCACGATGCGCATTGGCGGCATGCTGAGCGAGGCGGACCAGGCGGAGATGGCCAGGGCAGCCGAGGAGATGGCCGAGTTCGAAGAGGAACTGGCAAACATGTCCGCAGAGCAGCGTGCCATGGTCGAGCAAATGATGGGGCCGCAGCTCGAAACGATGCGGCAAATGGCGTCCGGTCGCGGTTTCCAGATGCAGACCGTCGTGCACGCGATCGACATCAATCCCGACGTTAGCGTACAGACGACCTCAATGCCGCCGATGTCGACGCCAGCGACCGCGTTGCCCGCGCAGCAAGGCCAACCCCCGGTTCACGATTCCTCCGGAGACTCGCTGCTCGTGATGGTGCAAAAGGATCTGGAGACGCTCGGCTATCAGCCGGGCAATACCGCAGGCGTGGCAAGCACGGAGACCGCGATCGCGATCTCCAAGTTTCAGGCGGAGCGCGGCCTCGAAGTCACCGGGGAAGCAAGCCCGCAGCTTGCCGGCATCCTTGCCGCGGAAGTCGACCGCGCCGCCGGCGGCCCGGCGCCGGTACCGAGCAGCTACACGACGCGAAGTCCGGCCGAGCTCGAGGCCGCGCAGCAGGCCTGTCTGCAACAGAAAATGGCCGACGCGCAGGCATCCCAGAAGAAAAAACGGGGGCTTGGCCGCCTCATGAATGCCGTGACCCGGACCGCCCTGCGCGGCGGCAATTACGACGTCGCGCGCACGGCGAGTGACGTGTACTCGGCGAGCGCGACGGCGGACGATCTGGCCGCTGCGGCGAAGGACCTCGGCCTGACCGAAGACGACGTGGAGGCCTGCCGCAACCCGTAGCGCCGCTCGTCTTACTGGTTCGCAGCTATAAGCTGCTCCCGGAGCCGCGGCTCCCGGCTGGAAGCCGCTCCCACGAGATCGCGCCGCAGGAGCGCCGTCACCGGCTCGAGCCATCCGCGACAAGGCCGCTTTCCAACATCCCGGCGCTGTGCGACATGAGGGGATCCTGTCCCGAATGCCGCTCCTACAGCCGTTCGAAGCGGTTTTCGGCGCGGTTTTTTCGTACCTCGCCTGCCTTGAATACCTGCCCGCTCATAGCGATGTAGACGCCGGCCGGTGCTACCTGCACGGCCGCCACGGCCATGCCGACATTGAAAACCGCGTCGGTGGAGCGAAATCGCGCCGGGCTCAACGCACCTGTCAGAACGATCGTCCGACCGTGGATTCCGGCGAGCGCTTCAGCGGTGTCGGGCATCGTATCCGTGCCGTGGGTTATCACGTAGCGATCGGCATCGTCGCTGCGGATGAAGTCGCGGATCAACTGCCGGTCGTCGTCGGTCATGTCCAGGCTGTCTTTTTGCAACAAAGCGACGATATCGTAGTCGAACTGAACGAGACCCTCGGTCAGGATGTGCTTGACCTGCGAATCACCAACCTCGAAGCGGCTCCTGGCGTCGAAATAGATCTTGTCGATCGTTCCGCCGGTCGTGAGAAAGCGTATGAACACGGGCAAGTGCCTGCCGGGAGCGCTGGAATTCTAAAGAATGCCATTGAAACTTACTGGTACAAACCCCAATAAGCCAAGTAACCGCAGCCCTGCTATCATCTTGCCCATGACCGACTATTCGTACCCAGGCCGTAGCCGTCGCGCGGGCGTCCGGATCGCCGCAGCGCTGCTTGCGGCCGCGTTTGCGCTCGCCGCGCCGTGGGCCAGTGCCGAGAACAAGGTGATCGTCCTGGAAATCAAGGGCGGGATCGGCGTTGCCACCGCCGATTACGTCATCAGCGGCATCGAGCACGCCGAGGAAACCGGTGCCAGCCTCATCGTCATCGAAATGGATACGCCCGGTGGACTGATGGCGCCGATGCGCGACATCGTGCAGGCCGTACTGGGGTCCGGCGTGCCAGTCGCCACGTACGTGACGCCTGCCGGCTCGCGTGCCGACAGCGCGGGTACGTATATTCTGCTCGCCAGCCACATCGCGGCGATGACGCCGACGTCGCATCTGGGCGCCGCAACGCCGGTATCGATCGGCGGCGAGGATGCAACGCCGGCTCCGCCGGCAGAGCCGGCGGACGACCCTGAGGACACGGACGGCGAGGACGAATCGACGCCGGCCGCAAACGGGCAATCCGGCACCGCCATGGAGCGCAAGGTGCTGAACGACGCCGTATCGTACATACGCAGCCTCGCCGAACGCCACGGACGCAATGCGGACTGGGCCGAAAAGGCCGTCAGGGACGCAGCGACCTTGACGGCAAACGAGGCGCTCGAGCTCAACGTGATCGACATCGTCGCGGAAAGCCGTGCCGAGCTGCTCGAGGCAGTCGACGGCCGCGAAGTTCGCGTCAACACCGAGACCATGACCGTCTCAACGAGCAATGCCGTCGTCGAAGAATTCGAGCCGAACTGGCGCCTCAAGATCCTGGCCGTGATCGCGAATCCGGAAATCGTTCTGCTGCTGGGCCTGATTGGCGTTTACGGCCTGATGTACGAAGGCTGGAACCCGGGAGCGATCGTGCCAGGCGTGGTCGGAATTATCTGCCTGCTGCTTGCCGCCTACGCACTGCAGGTCCTGCCGGTCAACTACGCGGGGCTCGCGCTGATCATCGTCGGACTCGCGTTAATGACCGCGGAGGCGTTCGCCCCGAGCTTCGGTGCGCTCGGAATCGGCGGAATTGCCGCGTTCGTGTTCGGCGCCATCATGATGTTCGACAGCGGTGTTCCGGGCTTCGGCATCTCCGTCTCCTTCGTGGTCGTGCTTGCTGCAGCTGCAGCGCTGTTCATCGGCTGGACCATGACGTACATACTGAGGCTGCGCCGACGCGGCGCCGTGTCAGGTACCGGGTCGATCATCGGTGGTGTCGGCACGGCGATGCACGATTTCGCCGGCGACGGCAAGATCTGGCTCGAAGGTGAATCGTGGGCGGCTCGCAGCAGCGTGCCGATTGCCAAAAACCAGACCGTCATCGTTCGCAACATCGACGGGCTGATACTCGAAGTCGAGCCCCTTTCTGCGAGTGGCCCTGCGGGCGCACAAGTGCAAACCTGACCTCAAATTACATAGGAAACCGCGATGCAGTCGTTACCAGTGCTAGGGATGATTATCGCCCTGATCATCGTCATCCTCTACAACACGATCAAGATCCTCAAGGAATACGAACGCGGCGTGGTGTTCTTCCTGGGACGCTTCCAGACCGTAAAGGGCCCGGGCCTGATCATCCTGATTCCCGGTCTGCAAAAGATGACCAAAGTCGACCTTCGCGTCGTCGTCATGGATGTGCCGACTCAGGATGTGATATCGCGTGACAACGTATCCGTCAAGGTCAATGCCGTCATTTACTTCCGCATTGTTGATCCGGAGAAGGCCGTCATTCGCGTCGCGAACGTTTTCGAGGCGACGAGCCAGCTATCCCAGACCACGTTGCGATCGGTTCTCGGTCAGCACGAACTCGACGACATGCTGGCGGAGCGCGACAAGCTCAATGCGGATATTCAGAACATCCTCGATCAGCGCACCGATAATTGGGGTATCAAGGTTGCAAACGTCGAAATCAAGCACGTGGATCTCGACGAAAGCATGATTCGCGCGATTGCCCAGCAGGCCGAGGAAATTAGCGGTGGTGCAGGCCTTGCTATTGAAAAGGGGTTATTTACGAAATTCCCGAAACCCTATTATGCACTTGCGTATCACATCAATCCTGAACTGGAATCGGGAAAAATCGGATTGGTAGGAGGACCTGTTTTTGCAGGGGTAAAAACAGTGGAAATTTCGGTTTACGGTAAAGGTGGCCATGGCGCGTATCCCGAAAAATGCATCGATCCGATAATAATTGCATCGCGCATCGTGTTGGATTTACAAACTATCGTCAGCCGCGAAATCAGTCCTTTGGAACCGGTTGTGGTAACTGTAGGTTCAATTCATGGCGGTACGAGGCCAAATATCATTCCCGATGAGGTAAAGCTGGGACTTACCCTGCGTTACTATTCAGATGAAGCTATTCTGAAAGTTATTTCAGCCATCGAACGAATCAGCAGTTCGGCAGCGCAAATGGCGGGCATGCCCGATGATAAACTACCGGTTGTAAAAATCGAAGACGCATA
>JBFHXQ010000202.1:0-5653 GCA_041598895.1 Woeseiaceae bacterium
CTGCACGCGCAACGAGAGCGGGAACTCGTCGAGATCGGGCTGACACCGTATGAAGCCCGCAGCCTGCCACTCGGTGCAAGCAGCGCGTATCGCGATCTGCTACAGGACATTGGTAGGACGCGGAGTTTGCTCGCCCACATCGACAATGACGTTACCCAGGAAAGTAAGCGCGTCGCGGAATTAAGCGCCGCACATGACGATGCATTTGGACTCAGGGCAGAGCTCGCGGATCTTCAGCGAAACGCCGCTACCGCAAAGGCCGAGTACGAATTGCTGCTTGCGAACTTCGAGGCCGCAGATCTTGCAGCAACCAAACTGGAAATGGGCGAACTGACCGTTATCGCGGCCCCGTCCGTTACCGCTGTGCCGGTCGCGCCGCGTCGCCCGCTGTGGCTGCTGGGCATCGTTGCCGGCAGCCTGGCTTTCGGCTGCGTCGTCGCTGTCATGCTAAGCACGCTGCGCCCCGTTTTCTATGACGGCAAACGAATCCAGATGGCGACAGGCCTGCCCCTCGTCGGTCTGATTACGCATGCCTGGCGGGCACAACTGCGCAGCCGCTTTCATCGCCAGCTCGCTGCATTTACCGCCTGCGCGACCGTGTTCCTCGCCGTGATCGGGGTCGTTTTCGCGTTTCAATACCAGGCCGCGGTGCTCTGACATGCCGGCGCGCCACGAATCGACCCGGAGCTGCGACAGTGAGTAAGATTCATGACGCGCTGCGCAGGGTTCAGGTGAGTATGGCGGCCGACATGGCGCCGTTGCGCGAACAGTCGGTTTCGGAGGCCACCGCCTGGCCGGCGCCGGAAAACGATGACTCGGCTGCGGCGGAATGGTCCCTGTGCGCGCGTCAGGTTGTCATCGACAGCGAGGCATTGATTGCGGCCGAACTGCTCGAGCCGGCGCACTCGCACCCGGCCGTGATCGCTGAATACCGGCCGATAAAAGACGCCCTGCTGAGGGCGGCGAACTCGGCGGGCCGCGGTAATCATGCGCCGGGAAACCTCGCGGCAGTTAGCAGCGCCGCAGCCGGGGAAGGCAAAACGTTTGTCTCGATCAATCTCGCGCTGCACGTGGCCAAGGACATGGCATGGTCGGTGGTGCTCGTCGACAGCGCCTTCGACCACCCTCGCCTCACGGAATGTTTCGCGGCATCTGCGGAGCCCGGTTTCACGGACTGGCTGTCAGATCCGTCCATGAGCTTCCTGGATGTCGTCATGCCGAGCGACGTTGCCGGCCTTGCCTTTCTTCCGCACGGCAAAAGCCCTGATGCGCCGGAGAGGACTCTGACAGACCCGTCCGTCGCCAAACGCCTGGCGCACATTGCGGGTCAAAACCCGCAAACCCTGTTTCTGTTCGACACGCCGGCTGTGCTGCAGACACATGTCACAAAAGCGCTTGCCGATCTCGCCGGCCAGGTGCTCTTTGTCATACGCGCGGGCAGCACCGTCCAATCCGAGGTAACCGGTGCGCTGAGGAGCCTGCGTGGTACACGACCCGTGAACC
Organism: Woeseiaceae bacterium; assembly: GCA_041598895.1. Classification (GTDB taxonomy): domain Bacteria; phylum Pseudomonadota; class Gammaproteobacteria; order Steroidobacterales; family Woeseiaceae; genus UBA1847. The sequence continues at coordinate 1,504 of JBFHXQ010000202.1, forward strand.
TCGTGCTTAATCAGTTGCCGACGAAACGGGAGCTCGACCGAAACTAAGCAATGCCCGAGATGGAGCGAAGAGTTCGGACCCGTCGCTCTGTTTTCAGCTCCGAGAGCACCAATGCGCTCCCGCCTAATGGCGTGGACCGTAGGCGATCTCCGCCAAGAGCCTCGTCCGGACGCCATGAATGAGCCGCGGCAACTCGGTCGCCTTAGCCAATAGGCCGAATCCGACCCGATCCTGTAACAAGAGACCCCGCCGCGGCAAACACGGCGCTTCCCGTCGAGGCGTGCGTGACCCGCATCGTCTGACTGGTGCCGAAAAGATCATAGCGTGTAGGATTGGCCAGAGATAACCGCTTTGCTGACACGAAGCAGGCCGACAACATGCAGCACCATTATCTGCAGTGATTCAGCCGAGGTTCTTCACCATGGCCCATAAGCAATATTGCGTCGTGTCCGGCGTGCTGTTCTGTCTCGTGGCTCTCGCTCACGTCATGCGCGTCGCCGGTGGCGTGAGCGTCGTCGTCGAGGGCATCGCGATACCCATGTACGTATCCTGGTTCGCAATCATCGTTCCCGCCGCGCTCGCGATCTGGGCGTTCAGGATCGCCCGCGAATAGAACACGCTACGATCGACAGCGCGAGCGCCACGACGACGAATGCGCAGGTCTTTTTCATTCTGAGCCTTCCCCGAGGCCAATTTTATTCATTCTTGTTGTCCAGGTAGTCGAACAGCACATCGCATGCCGCGGTGGCGAACTGCTCGTACCCGTGGTCGGTCGTGAAACCGATGTGCGGTGTCAAAACGACATTCGGGCATTTCGTCAGCGGATGATCCCCGGGAATCGGTTCCGTATCGAACACGTCCAGGCCGGCACCGGCGATTCGGCCCTCATTCAGTGCCGCCACGAGTGCGGCTTCGTCGACGATCGGTCCGCGCGCCGTATTGACGAGGTATGCACTCGGTTTCATCAGCGCGAGTCGGCGAGCATCGATCAGGCCGCGCGTCTCGTCGTTCAGCGAGACGTGAATCGACGCGATTTCGGCTTCCCCGAGGAGATCATCGAGTTCCCGATGCTGCGCGCCGAGGGCTAACGCTTTCGCCGTGTCCGGCCTTCGACTCCAGGCGATAACCTGCATGCCGAACGCATTCGCAATGCGCGCAACGTGGCTGCCGACGCGTCCGAGCCCGATTACGCCGAAGGTTTTACCGTGCAAAACCGGGGTGGCCGGGGGGCTCCAATCTCCACGCCGAATGGCCGCATCCAACATCGGAATCCGGCGCGTCACGGCGAGCGCAAGCGCAATGGTCAGCTCAGCAGCGCCGATCGAGTAGCCGCCGGATGCCGTTACGATGTCGATGCCGCAATCTCGAGCCGCTTCGAAATCGATGTGCGGATTGTGCTTGCCCGTTTGGACGATGAGCTTCACGTCAGACAGCGCTTCAAGCAGTGTCCGATCGAAGCGAGTGCGTTCTCGGTTCGCGATCAGCGTGTCAAAGCCGTCGAGTACGGAAGCGCCGGCGAAGCGTTCGGTAAAGACCGTGACGTCGACGCGCTCGCGCATGCGCCGCACGCCCTCCGTTTGTTCCCAGGCAGTTTGAAAATCGTCGAGAACGGCGACGCGCATGCTCATTATCCGCGATCCAAAATCCGATAATGCCACAGCCGGCCTAAACCGATAATCCAGCCTGGCAATCCGAAGCACCCGACAGAAAAGCGCGTACGTATATATGCATAGGCGACGTCGGGGCGACCCATTGCCTGCTAGAATAGTCGCCGTATCAGGACGCATTTCGAAACCCTACATGGCCGAGGCCAATTCCAATTACACGCCCGAGGACTGGGTCTTCGAGGCCCGTAACCGCCGCTTCGACCTGCGTGAGCCGTTGGCGGGCGACTGGCACGGCGGCCGCGCATTTCCGACAGCCTTCTTCAACGCGCTGTCGCTGTCATTTCCGACGGGTGAGAAATTTTTCGTCGACAGCGTGAGGCATTATTTACCCCGCATCGACGATCCCAGGCTTCAGCGAGACGCCGGCGTGTTCGTCCGCCAGGAGCACGTCCATCGACGCGAACACCGGCGCTACAACGAAATGCTCGCGAGGGCACGCGGCTTCGACCTGGACAAGCTCGAAGCGCGGTACATATGGGAGATAGAACGCGCGAATAAGGAATCGCCGATATTCCGTCTGGCCGCGACCGTGGTTCTCGAGCACATCACGGCGATGTTCGCCGCCGGATCGATGCGCAATCCGCGCTGGATGGACGGCGCGCACCCGGCCATGGCTCAGTTATGGAACTGGCACGCGATCGAGGAGACCGAGCACAAGGCGGTTGCCTACGATGTCTTTCTCGCTGTCGGCGGCCAGCGCAAGCTGTTGCGTCAGGTCATGCGAATCGTGCGTATGCGCTTTCCCTATAACGTGTTTCGGTCGATTTGCCTGATGCGCCGCATGGAAGGCAAGCCGGTTCTGTCACTGTCGTTCTGGCGGGAGGGGTATGACTTCCTGTTCGGCAAGGACGGCATCATCCGCGAAATCGCCGCGGACTTCCGGTGGTTCTACCGCGACGACTTCCACCCCTGGATGCACGACAACAGGGCACAGCTCGCGGACATGATCGCTGCGCTCGATTCGCGGGCCAGCTGAGCCGAAAAAAACAAAAAGAGGAGCAGCGTTAGCTGCTCCTCCGTTGCTGGCAAGCCCGGATCGTCAGGCGACTTTCACCGTATAAGGCTTCGTAGCCTCGACCTTCGGCAGATAGATCTCGAGGATGCCATCTTTGAGTTCGGCTTTTGCCTTGTCGGCCAAAATCTCGACCGGCAGGCCAACGGCTCTGTACAAGCGACCATAAGCCATTTCGTGACGGAAGAAGTCGTCCTTCTTCTCGTCTTCCTTGAACTCGCGTTTGGCCTCGAAGGTCAGGCGATCACCTTCGATCTTGATCTCCAGATCTTCTTTCTTTATGCCAGGCAGTTCGGCACGAAGTACGAGGGCATCTTTCTTATCGACGATGTCGACTCTCGGAAAGACGTCAAACGCCTCATCGTATTCGCGCCACATCGGCCTTCTCCAGGCATTGGGCTCAAAGAAACCTTCCATCCAGCGGCGTGGGAAGTAGTTCTCGAAGAACTCCTCCATGCTGTGGGTGAACGGCCTCAATGTACGCCCGGTGCCGACTTCACGCCCTTTCTCGGGTACTATGGTTCGGACCTTCGACATTTCGTTCACCTCCTTTGTTTATCAAGCGCCGGTTTTCTTTCCCCGGCATCATATATATGGGGGCGAGACCTCGCGGATTCAATCCGCAGCGATTCATCGGGCGTCATGAGAATGCGTATCGAACGCATTTCGGCGTCGACGTTCGTCCAATCACACGCGCTTAGCCGGCAACCGCCGGCGCGTTCAGTTATTGCCGGATGCCGCGCTCAGGTGATCGGGTCGGGCGCCTTGTGCAGTGCCACTTCGGGCCTGGTCATTGCAGGATAGATCCTGGGCTTTCCGCGCCGGATGCGAACGATCTCCCTGAAAGGCGTCGTCAGGTTGTCCCGGAGCGTCGTGTACCCGGCCTGAGCCTTCGGCGCCAGCCCCCATGGCGTCCCCTCTTCTTGTCCGCGATACAGATCATGCCCATCATGCGATCCCAGATGCCGGTGATGAGACCGAGCTTCGTATCTCAATGTTTCTCGAGGTAGCTATGGTGCGTGTGATGCATGCCAGGGCCCTGCAACCAGAGTTTGAGCCAGCGCGGATAGGGAAACGACACGTGGTGATGCCGGAAATTGCCGTTCAGCGCATACAGCAAGGAGAACATGCCGACGTTGATGACGGTAATCTGAGTGATGTTCCCGTTGAATACCCAGGCAATGATACCGTCGGAGAGCGACAGTCCGATCGCGGCCGCGACTCGCACCGCCGCCCGATCGACTGTTCGTCTCCTTCCGAGAGGTCCGGTGCCGGCAAAGCGCCGATGCGAGTGATCGGGAGAGCGCCGGATCTCACCCTGCTCGCTGCGGACCTTCTTCGCATACGATGTAGATTGCCCCCAGTACCCGTTTGGCCGCCGCAAGAGTTTTTTGTATCGTGTCAAAATACCTCGAGCGCCCTCTGTTCGGCCGAGGCAGATACGTTGGGCACGCTGCAGCGAATTCGGGAC
>JBFHXQ010000203.1:0-5631 GCA_041598895.1 Woeseiaceae bacterium
AGTCGCGCCAGGATGGCGCTCCCACGGTTGGGTTTGGTGAGAGCGACCCGGCCGCGCTAGTTGCACGGTCTATCGTGGGAGCGGCTTCCAGCCGCGATAGTCGCGCCAGGATGGCGCTCCCACTACGAAAGGGTACGAAAGGGGACATTCCGAAATCGGAATGTCCACGAATCTCTCCGGAATGTCCCCAACCATGGAGAATATCCAGCGTAGCTAAGGCGTGGGTCAGGTTTATTTTTCAACCCTTTTCGTGAAGAATGCAGCGACTCACCGCGCCATAAAAAAACGCATCACATTGAAATCTATATTTTTATCAATAAGATCCGTGTCGGATTTGCGCTTTCGCCGGAAGGCACAAACGCTGGCCAGGAAGAAGCACACCCTCGGTGCATTCGGCACCATGATAATGATGGCGGCGTGCGGTGGCGGGGGTTCGACATCGCCGCAGACCTCAGCACCCGTCGCAGGCGGTGGTGGAGGTGGCACTGACACGCCGCCACCGGTCGCAAAATTTACGGACGTGACGGAAACGTCCGGGATTGCGTACGAAAACGGCTTCAGGCAACCGCTAGCGCTCTGGGATCTCGACGTCGTGGCCACGGCGGGCGCGGCGGCGGCCGGCGACTATGATGCGGATGGCGACGTCGATGTCTTTATCGTGCGCGGCGACATCGGTCCGAATCTGCTGTACCGGAATATCGGTGATCTCGTTTTCGAGGAAGTTGCGGAGGCAGCAGGCGTGGCGTACACGAGATCGCCTACTGAGAATTATCGTCACGCCGGAACGATGTTTGCGGATATCGATGGCGATGGCGATCTCGACCTTTTCATCGGCGGCATCGAGGGCGATCCTTGCCTGATTTTTGCAAACAACGGGGACGGCACGTTTACGGATGTGTCACAGGGATCCGGTATCGAGGCAATCGGCCAGGGAAACAGTATCGGCGCCGCGTTCGGCGACTTTGATCTGGATGGGGATCTCGATCTCTTCGTGTCGCACTGGTTAACCGAGCGCGATTTCGAAAACCCGGGCGATACGCAGCATTTGTGGCGCAATGATTCAGATCAAAATGCCATTCGGTTTACGAGTGTCAGCGAATCGGCCGGAATCTCACCTACGATCATCAACCTGCCGGATCCGAACACGATCCTGCAGTACTGGGACTTTACGTTCGCCCCTTCCTTTGCTCGCATTAACGACGATCTCTATCCAGATATCCTGAGCGTCGCGGATTTCAATTTCACACAGTTCTTCGTCAATAATCAGGACGGTACATTTAGCAATGCTACCGATACCGACGTGCTGATCGATGAGAATGGCATGGGATCGGCGATCGGCGACTACGATAATGACGGCGATCTCGACTGGTTCGTCTCGAGCATCCTGTTTCACGGGGAAGACCCAAAATTTGGTAATCGCCTGTATCGCAACGACAACGGCGCGTTCGCAGACGTAACCGACGAAGCGGGTGTCGCCGACGGCGGATGGGGCTGGGCTGCCTGCTTCATCGATGTCGAGAATGACGGTGACCTGGATATCTACCACACGAACGGCTGGCCATTTACCGACGCCGACAACGACTTCACCGTGGACAAAAGCCGGCTGTTTGTCTCGGATGGAAATGGCAAATTCGAGGAAAGCGCCGAAGAATTCGGCCTGGCGGATACAGATGAAGGTCGAGGGGCCGTTTGTGCCGACTTCGACAACGACGGCGACATAGACATCCTGCAGCTGATCTATCAGGGCGCCAACCTTTGGCGCAACGAGACAAGCGGCAACAACTTTCTGGGTGTAACGCTGCAGGGCGTGGCACCCAATACCGGCGCAGCGGGGAGCCGCATTTTCATTACCGCGGGCGGCACCACTCAGATGCGCGAAGTGTCGATCGCGAGTAATTTCGCATCACAAAATCCGCGGCAGCAGATTTTCGGGATGGGCTCCAGTTCCATGGCGGCAGAGCTGCGCGTCGAGTGGCACGATGGCCGTGAAACGGTCATGACGAACGTGAGCGCCGGGCAAAAGTTGACGATTCAATATCCGGTCGACTGATTCCGGCGTAAAAGGGGACATTCCGATTCCGTACGCCGGAATCGGAATGTCCCCTTTTACGCGCACGCTGATAATCGCGCGCTGACGTACATTACGGCGCGTTCGCCAACACCGCGTCGAGGCTCTTGCGAATTTCGGCCGCCCAATACGGGGCGCGATACGCGGCTTTCTTTCGATGGCTCGGCGCTTCTTCGCTCGACAGCGGTTCCTGCGGCGGCAGCTTGCGTAAATCGAAACGTACGAGCATGTCGGTATCGACGATCAGAACGCCGGGCGTCGCCCAGACATCGTACAGTGCGGCAACGTCTTCTCCCTTCATCAAGACCGTAAAGTCGTAGCCAGCGTCATTGATGAACGCCACCGGGTCATTGTCGTCGCGGAAATGCACGGCGAGGATCTTTGCGTGGTCACCGTATTCCAGCCGGATGCTCTGCAAGTGAGGCATGAGGGCCTTGCAGTACGGGCACCATGTCGCCCAGAAGAACAGCACGACGGGCTGGCTCTGAACTTCCTCGCTCAGGCGTAGCGATTTTCCATCCGCGGATAGCAGCGACCAGTCCGGCGAGTGCACGGTCTCTGCGCTTGCAGGCGAGACCGTGCCCATCAGGCATAAAAACAGGATCAGTGGCATTCGTATCGCGGTCACAGGGATCCATCCGCCAGGCATTGCCGAGATAGACCGGTGCCGGCAGACGCTTATTTCAGTCCTCGCCCGGGTCATTCCGCGACCCGAGTGTCGCAGCCGACCGGAAAGGCAAAAAGTCTCACAATCCTCGTGCCCATAAGCGGCTGAATTTACGTACAATGCCTCGCTGAGCCATACGAAAAAGAACAGAGCTATTGGGGACGCCGCAAAAAGTTGCGATGAACGACGCCGACCGTAACAAGCCGGCGCACTGGCTTCCGGACGAGATGTTCGAGAAGGCGGAGCACGATGCGCGCGACTACTCCAAATTCCCCGGCAACAAACCACCGAGCGTCAGCACGCCGCTCGAGGGACTGCTGACGCCGGAGTTCTGCCGTGCACGGGCACGCGAGCTGCAAAAACTCGACGTTGACCGGTACGTGGCCGAGGCGCTCGAACCGGCCGAGTCGCCCACGCGTCTGAGTGCGAAGGAAGTCGTCAATCAGCTGCGGGGCAAGGTGATCGTCGAGACCCTGAACGGTCCACTGTACGCTGCCGAAGTCGAACTGGCTTTCGACACGGGCCCGCGACGCGTCGGTTTCCTGGTGCAAAACCGATACGTCAACAACGGCGTTTGGGGTCCGGAGCATCACAATCAGGCCGCGGCGCTCGTGCGCGATTTCGGTGACCTGTCGATGCCTGTCGTGACGTTCATGGACACGCCGGGCGCGGATGCGGGCGCAGAGGCGAACAGTAAGAATCAGGCCCATTCTATTTCAAGGCTGCTTGCAGAAATGTGCAATCTGCCGGTGGCAACCGTCGGCATCGTATACGGACTGGGCTATTCGGGTGGCGCGATTCCGCTCGCTGCGACAAACGTATTGCTTTGCGTGCGTACCGGTGTATTCAACACGATTCAGCCGAAAGGGCTCGCAAGCATCGCGCGCAAGTTCAACCTGTCATGGCAGGAGTGCGCCCGCTACGTCGGCCTGTCGTCGTACGAACTGCAGTCAAAAGGCGTTGTCGACGGCGTCATCGACTACGCACCGGAGGACCGCGAGCCGAATATCGATGCGCTGCAGTCTGCAATCTGCAGCGCGATCGAATCGATCGAACAGACTTCGCGCAATTTCGCGGCCCAGGAACCGGTCGTGCTCCGCCAGTACGATCGTGCAGTTGCCCGCTACCTGAATCCGCCGCCGGAGCTCAAGAAAATAAAGGCGCTGACAGCATTTTCCTTTGCTGATGCAAGACGTGCGGTTCCCGACGTATTCGGGCTCGGCATGCGACATCTGCGGTACGTCGGACTGCGCCGGCGTATTCGTACGTCAACGATCGAGACCTACGGCCGTCTGGCCGAGGTCGAAATACCCGCTGGTGATCTCGAGACACGGACACGCAATGCGCATGAGGCGGCGTTCGACCAGTGGTTGCGGGACTCCGACCGCCTCGTCTACAACGAACAGCTCGCCAAGAATCTGAAGACGTACCGGCAGCGCAAGGAAGGCCTCAGCAAGGAGCGCAACCGTCTGACGACAATGTTTCTTGGCGAACCGCAGCGGAACTTCGAGGAGGCGCGGGAGGCGCTGACGTTCAGCATCGGGGTCTATCTCTACAATCGATGGAAGACCGCATCAGCCTACAATTTTCGTAAGCTGATCGAGCTCCTGGGAACCAGGGAACTGCAGCAAGACAGCGAAACCGTGGACGCAATCCCGGCCAATGACATCACGGTACGTGACGTCATATTCGATGCCGGGCTGCGGGAATCGCTGACCAGCACGTTCGTGAATATGATGATTTTCGACGCGCTGTACGACTCGATCGTCACCGGATTCGCAGACATCGCAGAGGAAGCGCGCGAGTCACACGCAATTTCCGAACATTCGCTGCATCAGCTGCTCGACAGCTCGCTTGCTGCAGCGGCGGAGCAGGTCAAGGGCGATTCAGCGATTGACGAAACGGGTGCGTTTCTCGCAGCGAAGGCGAATCAGTTCTCCGACTGGATCAGCTATTTCGTCCGGTTTGGCGGACGCGGCGCGTTCCTGAAGGAAGTCGAGGAGTGGAAGCGCGTCGCATTCACGCGACTGTCAGATGCGCTGCTCGTGATCATCACGTTCGTGTTCGAGGAGCTGGTGCCGAATTTCCTCGAGGCGCAAGCCGGTAAGAAAGCCTACGATGGCAACATTCGCCCACGGCGTATCGGTAAACGCAAGGAATTCTGGAAGCAGCTCGACATCGCCTATAACGACGTGCTCGTGCAGCGCGCCATCGACAAGTACAAGCGCAAGCGACTGATGTCGGTCGCGGCCATTCGCGACCGCTATTTCGAAGATTTTCAGGAACTCAACGCCAATGTGATCACGGCTGATCCGGTCGGCTTTCCGGGCTTCAGGCTTGCGCTCGAGCGTGCGCTCGCCAAAGGACAGACGCCGTGCGGTGTCGTCACCGGCATCGCGCAGATTGCATTCGGTCCGAGAAGCAAAGTCGGTGTGCTGATATCCAACGTCGATTTCCAGGCTGGCGCCTTCGACATGGCGAGCAGCGAAAAGCTTTCGCGACTACTGACCGAGTGCGTCGCGCAGCGATTGCCGGTAATTTGTTTTGTGTCCTCGGGCGGCATGCAGACGAAGGAAGGTCCGAGTGCGCTGTTCGCGATGGCGGTGGCGAATGATCGAATTACCCGCTTCGTGCGGGATAACGATCTGCCGATCGTCGTTTTCGGCTTCGGCGACTGCACCGGCGGGTCGCAGGGAAGCTTCGTCACGCATCCCATGGTGCAGACCTATTACTTCAGCGGCACGAACATGCCGTTCGCTGGCCGCGTCGTCGTACCATCGTTTCTACCATCGCAGTGTATCGTCTCGAATTACCTGTCACGGGTTGACGGTGCAATGCGCGGGCTCGTGAAATACCCGTTTGCCGACGAATTCGACCAGGAGCTCCGGGCGGCCGA
>JBFHXQ010000204.1:0-5581 GCA_041598895.1 Woeseiaceae bacterium
CCGGTATAGACATAGCGCAACCCGTTGTCGATGGCGATGTCGCGCGCGTGGGTCAACGTCGCCGCGGGCGTGGGCGGTCGGTCGAGCATCTTCCAGTCCGGGTGAAACGCCGTAAAGTGGAGCGGAACGTCGGAGCCCAGGTTATCCCGAATCCAGCGGCTCATCGCGCTGATTTCACTTTCGTCGTCATTCTCACCGGGGATCAGGAGCGTCGTCAGCTCGACCCAGACGTCGGTTTCATGCACCAGGTAGGTTAGCGTGTCGAGCACGGGATCCAGGTGTCCGCCGCAGATCTTCCAGTAAAAGCGCTCCGTAAACGCTTTGAGATCGACGTTCGCTGCATCAATGTCGCGAAAAAATTCGCGCCTGGCTTCAGTCGTTATATAGCCAGCCGTAACGGCCACGGTTTTCAGGCCGCGGCGACGACACTCGCGGGCGACATCTACCGCGTACTCGAGAAAGATCACCGGATCGTTGTACGTGAATGCAACGCTCCGACATCCGTGAGCGAGCGCCGCCTCCGCAATCTGCTCCGGGGCCGCCTGATCCTGCAGGCGGTCGATCTCGCGCGATTTGGAAATGTCCCAGTTCTGGCAGAATTTGCAGGCGAGATTACAGCCCGCGGTTCCGAAAGACAGCACCGGCGTGCCGGGCAGGAAATGATTGAGGGGTTTCTTCTCGATGGGATCGATGCAAAATCCCGACGAGCGCCCGTAGGTTGTCAGGACAATCTCGTCACCTTGCCGCGCGCGCACAAAACACAGGCCGCGCTGGCCGGCCCTGAGTTTGCAGTAGCGAGGACATACGTCACACTGCAGACGTCCGTCGTCCAGGCGATGCCAGTAGCGACCCGATCGACCGTAAATGCGCTCATTCGTGTTTCGCATGTTCATTTCCCAGGTTGTACATGCCTGTAGACCTACGTATATCGGGATCGTTCGGAGCAACTACAATAGGGAACATAGTCGACGGGGACGGACCAATGACGATCATCCGCAGGCCGGCCGTCGCCGGCCAGTTTTATTCGGCAAATTCCGTCGAGTTGGGCCGGACGCTCGGCACGCTGCTCGATGAGGCGGAGAGCCGGGAGGGTCCGGCACCGAAGGCACTGATCGTGCCGCATGCGGGCTATATCTACTCGGGTCCCGTTGCGGCGACGGCGTACGCGCGGCTCAGGCCGTATCGCGACCGCTACCGGCGCGTCGTCCTCCTCGGACCCTGCCACAGGGTTCCCGTCGAGGGGCTTGCGCTCTCCGGTGCGGATGTTTTCCGGACGCCGCTCGGCGACGTACCGCTCGACAAGCTGGCAATTGCCGGTTTCGCCACGGAGGGTGTCGAGATTGTCGACATCGCCCACCAGTTCGAGCACAGCCTCGAAGTGCACCTGCCGTTTCTTCAGGTGATCATCGGCGCGTTCTCGCTCGTGCCCATCGTTGTTGGCGATGCATCGCCGCGCCTTGTTGCCGAGGTTCTGGATAGCCTCTGGGACGGGCCGGAGACGCTGATCGTCGTCAGCTCCGATCTGAGCCATTACCTTGGGTACGCGGAGGCGGCTGCGCGCGATGCAGAAACGTGCGGCGCGATCGAGCGATTCCGGTGGCGATTCATTGACCACGACAGGGCCTGCGGCGCGACCCCGATTCGTGGCCTGCTCAAGACCGCCAAACGCCGCGGCATGCGCATCGAAACACTCGATTTGCGCAACTCGGGCGACACGTCGGGCGACAAGGATCGGGTCGTGGGGTACGGATGCTGGATGCTGAACGAACCCGGCACCGTGCACAGCAGGCCATGCTGAGACACGTCGCCCTGCTGGCGTTTGTCATACCGGCTCTGGCCGGTGCCGATGAAGAGGAATATCGGCACGCCCGTGAGGCGATGGTCGAGGAAGTCCAGCACTATTCGCGGATCGCGCGCGGTTCTGCAGACGCGCAGTTCAGCAGCGCAATACTCGAGGCAATGCTGGCCGTGCCCAGGCACGAGTTCGTGCGGACGGGGGACGAGCATTTCGCCTATGTGAATCGTCCGCTGCCGATCGGACACGGTCAGACCATTTCCCAGCCGTATATCGTCGCGCTTATGACGGAACTGATTCTTCCTGACGCAAACGATGTCGTTCTCGAAATCGGCACGGGATCCGGCTACCAGGCAGCCATCCTCGCAAGGCTCGTCCGCAGCGTATACACCATCGAGATCATCGAGGCATTGCAAAGTCAGGCCAGAACACGTCTTGCGCGACTCGGATTCGACAACGTCACGACTCGGCTCGGCGACGGCTATTACGGCTGGCAGGAGCACGCGCCGTTCGACGCTATCGTCGTGACCGCAGCGGCAAGCCATGTGCCGCCGCCTTTGATCAAGCAGCTGAAGCCCGGCGGACGCATGGTTATACCCGTCGGCGGCCGCTTCATGACGCAACAGCTATTGCTGATCGAAAAGACGCATACGGAAGAGATCGTCACCCGCCAGATCGCAGCCGTGCGATTCGTACCGCTGACGGGCGAGCATTAAGCGCACGGCCTCGTGCACCGTATATTCGTTGCAACGCTGCTCGTCTCGACGGCCGCGATCGGCTTCGAAATCCTGCTCATGCGCGTGCTGTCAATCGTGCAGTGGCATCACTTCGCCTACATGATCATCAGCGTTGCCTTGCTGGGATACGGCACCAGCGGCACTGCGATTGCGCTGAATCGGCGCTTTCTCGAAAACCACTTCGAGACCGCGTTTTCGGTCTCGGCGCTGTTGTTCAGCGCGTCGATCGTGATCTCGTTCGTCATGGGTCAGCTCGTGCCGTTCAACGCGCTCGAGATCGTCTGGGATGCGTCGCAGCTGCTGCTGCTCGGGGTCATCTACCTGGTTTTTTTCGTGCCGTTCTTCTTTGCGGCCTGCGCGGTCGGACTCGCCCTGACGTGTCGTCATGCGCAGATCAGCCGCGTCTATTTCTTCGATCTACTCGGAGCCGGGCTCGGCGCGGTGCTGATCATCGGCGCACTGTATCTGCTGTCCCCGCAGAATGCGGCGGTGCTTCTCTCCGGTGTCGCGTTGACCGGTGCTGTCGTTGTCGCCCTCGGCGCTGGATTCAGGCGCACATTGGTGATCGCGTCGCTGGTCTGGCTGGGCACGCTTGCCGCCGGTGTGCCGCAGGAGTGGATGGGTTTGAGGCTGTCGGAGTACAAGGGCCTCAGTCAGGCACTGTCGGTCGTCGGCAGTCGCGCGCTCGAGGTCCGCTCGAGTCCGCTCGGCCTGCTGACCGTCGTCGACAGTCCGCGCGTGCCCCTTCGGGATGCGCCGGGGCTGAGCTTTGCTACCGTGCATGTGCCTCCGGCGCAGCTCGGCGTGTACACGGACGGCGATGCGCTGAGCGCGATGACTCGATTCGATGGCCGCAGAGACTCGATCGCCTATCTCGGCGACGTGACGGCCGCGCTGCCGTTTCACCTTCTCGACAGGCCCCGGATGCTGGTGCTGGGTGCCGGCGGCGGCAGTGACATTCTGCTCGGACTGCGCCACGGTGCGCGCCACGTCGATGCTGTCGAACTCAATTCGCAAATGATCCGCCTGGTCGGGGACACCTACGCTGACTTTACCGGGCAGCTGTATTCCCGTCCCGACGTGTCCGTGCAGCGCGCCGAGGCACGAGGCTTCGTTACACGAAATCGGGCGCTCTATGATCTGATCCATATCGGCCTGCTGGATTCCTTCGGAGCGGCGGGGGCCGGCGTCCAGTCGCTCAATGAAAGCTACATCTATACGGTCGAAGCACTCGAGGACTATCTCGAGGACACGGCGCCGGGCGGCATTGTCGCGATTACGCGCTGGTTACGCTTGCCGCCGCGGGACAGTCTCAAGCTCTTCGGCACTGCCATTCAGGCATTGCGGCGCAATGGCGTTACCGATCCCGGCCGTCGTCTGGCGATGATCCGCAGCTGGAACACCACGACGCTCATCGTCAAGAACGGCGTGCTGTCGACAGCAGACATCGAGGCGATCCGAGAATTTGCGAAAACGCGCTCCTTCGACGTCGTTTACTTTCCTGGCATCCGCGCCGGCGATGCAAATCGCTACAACCTGCTCGATCGGGCCCATTTTTACGAGGGCGCGATTGCCCTTCTCGGCGACGATGCCAGCAATTTCATGAGTCGCTACAAGTTTCACATCGCACCGGCGAGCGACGAGCGACCGTATTATTTCCACTTTTTCAAATGGCAATCGCTGCCCGAGGTCTTCGCACTGCGCAAACAGGGTGGCGCCGGCCTGATCGAGTGGGGCTACCTGATCCTCGTCGCCGTGCTCGTACAGGCTGTCGTCGCGGCATTCGTACTGATATTGCTGCCGCTCGTCCGGACGCGACGGTCGTGGCCCGTCAAGACTGGGGTACGCGCCGGCGCCTATTTCTTCTTACTGGGGCTCGCGTTCCTGTTCGTCGAAATAGCCTTCATTCAAAAGTTCATCCTGTTTCTCAGCCACCCGCTGTACGCTATTGCGGTTGTGCTAAGCGCGTTTCTCGTCTTTGCCGGATTTGGTAGCGCGTTTACTGGACGTGCAGAGGCGGATGCAGGCCCGTTGTGGGCGATGACTGCGGCGCTTGCCGTGGCCGCGATTGCGGGGCTTTACCTGTATTTGTTGCCGGTGTTGTTCGACCAATTCATCGGGGCCGGCGACGCTCTGCGAATCGGCGTCTCGGTTGCGCTCATCGCGCCACTTGCATTCTTCATGGGTATGCCGTTTCCGGTTGGACTCAGGGAGCTTGCCAGGATAGCGCCCGATTTCATCCCCTGGGCGTGGGGAATCAACGGTTTCGCGTCGGTCTTGAGTTCGGCGCTTGCAACGGTTCTGGCAATAGAGATCGGCTTCAGCGCAGTGGTCGTGATTGCGCTCCTGCTATACCTGACCGCGGGCGCCCTGCTGCAGTCGCTCGGCGGTGCCGCCGGCCACAATCGCGGGCTGCGCGTCAGGAGTCCGGTAACTGGATCTGCGACGGTTTGACGAGTCTGGGTGCCGTAGTGAGCCCGGTGCCATCCGTCGGCTTGTCGAGTTTCACGAACGTTTTCTGGCCTTCGTTCCAACTCGCCTGTTTGCGCGTGCCGGCATGTACCGGCCAGGTTACGTTGCCCGTGTCGATGCGGAGCTGATTGAACGGGATCCAGCCGGAGCGGAATTCGCGCTTCAAGCGCCTGTAGCCGACGCGGAACCCGAATCGCACGGCAGGCTGGATGATCAGCCGGCCACGGTAGGTCGGCTGCCGCAGGCGGACTCCGAACGGCCGGGTTTGCGTGGTCGCCCCCTGGCGCAGTGGCCGCGGATCCAGCGTCAATTGGTAGGGATACGTGCCCGCCGCCAGCATCTTGTCCGGCGTGATCGCAAATGTCTTCTGGCGCTTGTTGTCGACCAGCGTATCGAGATTGATACGCGCAGTGCCCATTGCCGCGCCCGCGAGCCGGATCGTGGCACTGCCGCCGACGAACTTACCCTCCACCCGAATTTTTGTCGTTGCAGGATCGAGCAGCATCGCGACCTCTCTGCGGGCTTCGAGCCCGTCCGTCGGCGGCGCGAAGTTTTGCGAGTACGACACACCAATTGC
>JBFHXQ010000205.1:0-5552 GCA_041598895.1 Woeseiaceae bacterium
ACCTGCGCATCTGCGGTTCACGAGAAGCTGGACCGCTTTGCCGCCGACATCGTGACCGATCCTGTCTGGGCACCGTACCTGCCGGACGCAAGCAGCGCCGGCATCGTGGCGGCGTGGTCATTTCTGCTGCGCGGCGCCGGCGATCGCATCATCGGCACGCTCGATGTGTATCTCAGCGAGGCGCGGGCCCCAACGAGCGGGGAACTCGACAAGATCGGTCGCATGGCGCGCCTCGCAGGTATCGCCATCAAGCGCCAGAAGGACGAGGATCGGCTGCGCAACAGCGAGTCCCGCTATCGCGGTCTCTTCGAAACCGTGGTCGACGGCGTGTATATCGCGACACGCGATGGCGAACTCATTGCGGCGAATCCGGCGCTCGTCGACATGCTCGGTTACGAAAGCGTCGCGGATCTCAAAAGCGCAGGCCGTACCCCGGTGCTGTACGTGAATCCGATCGATCGCGAACGCGTGTTCGCGCGCCTCGAAGCGCAGGGCTTCGTCAAGAATTTCGAGTATCGCTTGCGCCGCAAGGACGGCGAGCAGATTGTCGTGCTCGAAAACGCGCGTGCGGTCTACGACGGGGAAGGCAACATCGTCGCGCACGAAGGCACAATCACCGACATCACAGAACGCAAGATCGCGGAAACGCGCATGTTCGAAGAGAAAGAACGTGCGCAGGTAACGCTGCAGTCTATCGGCGACGGCGTGATTACGACCGATGCGGACGGCTGTGTCGATTACATCAACCCGGTTGCCCAGGACCTGACGGGACTCGACATGCGCAGCTCCCGCGGCATGCACATCAGCGATACGATGACGATCGTGAATGCGAGGACACGCGCTCCGCTCGAAAATCCGGTGGTGCGCTGCCTGAAGGAAGGACGCGTCATTTCGCTGGCGCAGGAATCCGTGCTGATCACGCGCGAGGGAGACGAAATTCCGATCCAGGATTCGGCGGCGCCCATTCGCGACCGTATCGGCAACATTATAGGCTCCGTCATGGTATTCCACGACGTGAGCAAGGAAACACAGCTGTTCCGACAGCTCAGCTACCAGGCGTCGCATGACGCGGTGACCGATCTGATCAACCGCCAGGAATTCGAGAATCGGATCGCGCAGGCCCTGGAACACATTTACGGCAATCCGGATCAGATGAATGCGCTGCTGTATGTGGATCTCGACCAGTTCAAGGTTGTGAACGATACGTACGGCCACAGCGCCGGCGACGCGCTGCTGCGGCAACTTGCCGAACTCGTCTGCGGCAAGATTCGGTCGACGGATGTCCTGGCGCGTCTCGGGGGCGACGAATTCGGGATCATGCTCGAGCGCTGCAGCGAAGAGCGTGCCATGGAGGTCGCTGAAACGATTCGCGACGCAATCGAGGGTCATCGCTTCGAGTGGAAGGACTCGTTTTCGACGATTCGCTGCTCGATCGGCATCGTGATGATAACGAGCGAAGCAGACGATGTCGCAGCGTTAATGAGCTCCGCCGACGTTGCGTGCTACTCGGCGAAAGACATGGGCCGAAATCAGGTACATCTGTACAAGGACAGCGACGCCTCTCTTCGCCACGAGGAAATGAAGTGGGTATCCCGGATCGGAAGCGCCGTCGAGGATAACCGGCTCGAGCTCTATTATCAGCCGATCATACCGATCGTTAAGGACGGCACCGACAGTCGCGGGCATTACGAACTGCTGCTCAGGATGCGCGATGAAGATGGCGAGCTCGTCAGCCCGGACCAGTTTATTCCCGCGGCCGAGCGTTACAACCTGATGTCGACGCTGGATCGGTGGGTCATACACGAGGCGTTGTCGAGGCTTGCGGATCATCAGCCAAACGGCGAGGCCCGTTATACGCTGGCGATTAATCTGTCGGGCACGTCGCTCAGCGAGGATCGATTTCTCGACTACGTCATCGACGAACTCAAGAAAGCGCAGTTGCCCGCCGGCGCGATCTGCTTCGAGATTACGGAAACCGCCGCTATCTCGAACCTGTCGCGCGTCGTGCACTTCATGCAGGCACTCAAGGAACTCGGATGCATGTTTTCCCTGGACGACTTTGGCAGCGGACTTTCGTCGTTCACGTATTTGAAAAACCTTCCCGTCGATTATCTGAAAATTGACGGACACTTCATTCGTAACGTCGTCGATAATTCGGTTGACGAGAGCATGGTCAAGGCGATCAGCGAGGTCGGGCATGCGATGGGCATCCAGACGATCGCAGAACGCGTGGAAACGAAACAGGTATTGGACAAGCTCGGCGCCCTGGGCATCGGATTCGCGCAGGGCTATTACATTCAGCGGCCGGCGTCGGTGCGGACGTTCCAGCCGTGGGGCAGTGAATCGGCCGAGCTCACGGCCTAAAAACGGGAACCAGGTCGCTACCGGGGCGGAAGCGCAATGCGGTAAACTGATGTGAAACCGATAAAAATCGCGAACATCAATGCCCGACACCGAGACTGAGAAGACCAACGAACCCCTGCTCGCCGCCGATGAGCCGCAGCCGTTCAGGGTCTTGAATACGGTTTCGGAACAACCCCTGCTTGTCGTATGCGACCACGCAAGCCGCAGGATTCCCGCGTCCCTCGGAGACATGGGGCTCGACCCGTTCGCGCGCCGTTGCCATCTCGCGGTTGATATCGGTGCGGGGGCGCTGACCGAGCGGCTCGCCGAACGGCTGCGTACGACAACCGTCATGTGCGGCTATTCGCGACTCGTGGTCGATTGCAATCGCGATCTCCTCGACCCGGCAGCCTTTCTCGAATACGGAGACGGCATCGTTGTGCCAGGCAATCGCAATTTGACGCCTGCTGACAAGGAGGCTCGTGCGAGCGCGATCTACTGGCCGTACCATCGCGCGATCGAGGCGCAGATCGAACGCCTGAAGGGCGTCGGACCGCCGCCTGCGTTCATCTCGATGCACAGCTTCACGCCGGTGTTAAACGGCGTATCGCGACCCTGGCAGATCGGCGTGCTGTGGGATAAAGATGAATTGCTCAAAGACATTTTTCTCGAAGATTGCCGGGCCGCCGGCTATCACACGGGCGACAACGAACCGTATTCGGGGAAGGCGCCGCAGGATTACACGATAGACAATCACGCCGAGAGCATCGGTCTTCCCGCCGTCGGCATCGAGATTCGCCAAGACCTCATTGACAACGATGAGGGTCGCGCCGTCATGGTCGACTTGATGGCGTCGATCATAGAGTCCATACCGCAGCGCATCGGCCTTACCGGATCCAAGAAGACAGCGTAATACCGCAAGCATCGACAACAACAAGGGGGCAGTAACGTGACCACGCCGGAGCCCAAATTCACGATCGGCATCGAAGAAGAATATCTGCTGGTCGACCGGGAAAGCCGCGCGCTCGTGGCGGACCCGCCGCAAAGCCTCATGCAGGAGTGCGAAGATCGTCTCGGCGAACAGGTATCGACCGAGCTGTTGCGTTCCCAGATCGAAGTCGGCACGAAGGTTTGCACGAATATCCAGGAGGCGCGTGACGATCTGCTGCGACTGCGCCGGACGGTTGCGAGCGTGGCTGAGGCGCATGGCCTGGCGCCGATTGCCGCGTCGACGCACCCGTTCAGCCGCTGGATTGATCAAAAGCACACGCCCAAGGATCGGTACGAGGCGCTGACGCTCGAAATGCAGGCAGCGGCCCGGCGACTACTCATATGTGGCATGCACGTGCACGTAGGCATCGAAGATGACGAGCTGCGGATCGACCTGATGAATCAGATGGCGTATTTTCTGCCACATCTGCTCGCATTGTCATCTTCGTCGCCGTTTTGGGAAGGCCACAACACCGGCCTCAAGAGTTACCGGCTCACCGTTTTCGACGCGCTGCCGCGCACCGGCATACCGGAGCGCTTCTCGAGTTACGGCGAATATCTCCGGCACGTCAATATCTTGATCAATGCAGGCCTGATCGAGGATTCCACGCGCATATGGTGGGACCTGCGCCCGAGCGCGCGTTTCCCAACGCTGGAGACGCGCGTGATGGACGTGTGCACACGATTGGACGATACGGTGTCGCTCGCGGCGCTGCTCGTATGCATCCTGCGCATGCTGTACCGGCTGCGCCTCGAAAATCAGAGGTGGCGGATCTATACGCCAATGCTCATTCGGGAAAATCGCTGGCGCGCCATGCGCTACAGTTTCGACGAGGGCCTGCTCGACCTCGCCAAAGGCGCGCTCGTGCCGTTCGATCAGCTGCTCGATGAGATTCTCGTGCTCGTCGCCGAGGACAGCGCTGCTCTGGGATGCCAGGCAGAAGTCAACGGCTTGCGCAATATACTGAAACGCGGGACCAGTGCGCATCGGCAGCTCGATCGCTACGAGACCGAACGTAAAGCCGGCAACAGCGACGAAGAAGCACTGAGAGCCGTGGTCGATATGCTGATCGCGGACACCGCCGCCGCCCCGCAGTAGCGCGCCGACGTACGGCCAACGGCCTCCGAACGGCGCCGAAGGCCCGTATTTGCGGGGTTTTTCACATAGTCCGGCCCAGATTGCGGCACAGGTCGCATTTCCCGGCGGGCCGCCCGGCTAGCATGGCGGGATGTTGAGTCAGAGTGCGCCAGGCCTGAAGCGATGACTTGGTCGCTGGATATTCTCCTTCGGTCGCTGTTCGCCGTTGCGGCCGCACTGTATTTCTGGCTTGCGGTTCGGGTGGCAAGGGCCGGTCCCCAGCCGGTGAATAGCGTCATCGGCCAGTTCCTGCTGTTGATTGGTATATTCGTCGCGGGTGCGGCGTTTTCCTTTCGAACCGAGCAGCCGGTGCTGTTCGGGATCGGCCGGGTCCTGAGCCTGGCCGCATCTGGCTTTTTGCCGATTGCCGCCTACTGCCTGTATCGCCAGTATACGTCCAATCCGCCGCGGCCAGCGCTCATAGTCGCGCTGTCGATCATTCCGATCGGAACGACCCTGCTGGCAATGACGAACCCCATGCATCACCTGGTGTGGGCAACGCTCGCGACCGAAGCGGGCGTAACTTACTCCGAGGTCACGGATCACTTCTGGTTTACTCGCGTGCACGCGCCGTTCGCCTATGGGCTGTTCGCATTTTCCATCGCCGCACTGGCAAGTCAGACGACTTCGATCGCACTGGCGCACCGGCGCAACATCCTCGTATTACTGACTTGCGCGGCGATGCCGTTTCTGGTCAGCGTCGGCAATACGCTCTTGCGCATTGGCCCAATCGATTTTCCGTTCACGTCGACAACGCTCGTATTCTTGTTGCCCTTGTACGCGTACGCGAGTCTGCGGTTGCGGCTGCACGAGTTCAGCCCCCTGGCCTACAAGACACTGTTCGATCACGTGCGCGATCCGATTATCGTGCTCAATTCGGAGCATCGGATCGTTTGCGCCAACGCAGCCGCACAGAAACTGCTGGGCGGTGCCGAGCGGGAATTAATTGGTCGGTATTTCTGGCGTGAATTTCCCGAAGTGCGCTCTATGCTCGAGCAGGCGAAGTCGACGAACCTGACGCAGACTCTGCGGATGGACGATGACCACGTCTACGAGCTGAGCGTCGGACCGCTTTACGGCC
>JBFHXQ010000206.1:0-5533 GCA_041598895.1 Woeseiaceae bacterium
CAAAAACGCGTTATCCCGGAGGACCTGACCAGCAAAGTGTGGGGCTGGGTGAAAAAAGACCAGCTCGACCAGAAGCAGATTCAAAGCCTGCACCAGGGTTCGCCATTGGGACAGATACTGGCGGCGGGCCTGATCAACCGCAACCGCGATCGCGCGGTCATGAAGGACAGCATCGAGGACACGGGTCGGCACGTCGTTCACGAGCTCGAACGGTATCTCGAGACGCTCGGCACGATTGCGGCAATTTCCCCGCTTCTGGGGCTGCTCGGGACGGTGATCGGTATGGTGAAGGTGTTTACCGCGATCACGACGCACGGCGTCGGCAATCCCGCCATGCTGGCGGGCGGTATCGCGGAAGCGCTGATTACGACTGCCGCGGGCCTCACGGTCGCAATTCCTGCGCTGATCGGCTATCGCTATTACCGCAACCGCGTCGACACGCTGGTCGTTGACATGGAGAAAGAGGCGATCAAGCTTGTCGAAGCGCTCCACCGCCGGCAGCGGAGAAACCGCAAGTGAAGCTCAGCGTGCGGCCCCGAACCCAGCCCGAGGTCAACCTCACGTCGCTCATCGACGTCGTGCTATTGCTGCTGATTTTTTTCATGGTGTCCACAAGCTTCGTCAAAGAGTCGAGCATAACGATACGTCTGCCGGAAACGGAGAGCACGGCAATCGTCGAGGAGGCCCCTGAGCAGATCGATATCATGATTACCGAGTCCGGAACCTACCTCGTTAATGGACGCGAACTCGTGAACGGCCGGCCAACGACGATTCGCAACGCGCTGCGGCAAGTTTCGAACGGTAATCATTCACTGCCTCTGACGATCAGCGCGGATGCGAATACTCGGCATCAAAACGTTGTTACCGCAATGGATGTCGCTGGTCGACTCGGCTTTACGAAAATCAACATTGCGACCGTCAACGAGCCCACGGACGACTGACGTTGTCGCCGCCACGCAGCCTGTCGTGACCGAGAGTAGTGAGGCCAAAGCGCCCGTCGTCTACCGGCGGCTGTGGACTTACGTTGCGCCCTACAGGCTCCTCGGCCTCATCGCTTTCCTGGGCATGAGCGCAACGGCCGTCATCGAAGCAAGCCTCGTATACCTGCTCGAGCCGCTCATGGATGAGGCGCTCGTAGCTCAAAATCTGGAGACTGCCCGGTGGATGCCGATCGCGTTCATCGGCATTTTCATTGCCCGAGGCATCGCGGGCTTCGCAACGGAAGCATCGCTCGGCTGGATCGGGCGCAACGTGATAAGCGAGCTGCGCCGCGACGTATTCCGAAAGTTTCTGACCCTGCCAACGCGGTATTTCGACGCCCGACACACGGGCCCGTTGCTGTCCCGAATGACCTACAACGTCGAAATGGTCGCGGAGTCTGTGACGAGTGTCGTGACGGTTGCGATTCGCGACGTGCTCACCGTAATCGCTGCCATCGTGGTCATGCTCATCCAGAGTCCGAAACTGACGCTCTTCGTTACGATCGTATTTCCGATTATCGCAGCGCTTGTGCACGTTTTGGGCGTTGCGTTCCGGCGCTACAGCCGGCGGATACAGGACTCGGTCGGCGAGGTGACCCAGGTTACCGAGGAGATCGTCACGGGAAACAGGGTCGTAAAGATCTTCGGCGGCTACGATTACGAAAAGCGTCGGCTCGACGAGGCTGACGGCCGAAACAGGCTGCAGAATCTGAAATTGATCCGCGTGCGTTCATTCGGCGTCGCGGTAACGCAGGTCATTTTCGGTTTGGGGATTGCGGGTGTGATTTACATGGCGGGCTACGAGTCCATCAACGGAAATTTGTCGCCCGGACAGTTCATTTCATTTTTCAGTGCGATGATGTTGATGCTGCAGCCGGTGCGTCGTCTGACGAACGTCAACGCAACCTTGCAGCGCGGCGTCGCGGCTGCGGATAGCCTTTTTCACGTCATTGACGAGCCGGACGAGACGGACAGCGGCACGCTCGAACGCTCGGATGTCAGTGGACACGTCGAATTTCGCGATGTTCGTTTCGCGTACGATCATGACGCTATTCCCGTCCTGGACGGAGTGTCGTTTACGGTCAGTCCGGGCAGGTCGCTTGCGATCGTCGGCCGGTCAGGCAGCGGTAAGTCGACGCTGGTCGGACTTCTGCCGCGTTTCTTTGACGCCGATTCCGGAGAAATCCTTCTGGATGACGTGTCCATTCGGGACTATACGCTCGCGAGTTTGCGCGACAGCATCAGCCTCGTCAGTCAGGACGTCGTCCTGTTCAACGACACGATCTTCAATAATTTGGCCTACGGCCAGCTCAGAAATCATACGCGGGATGAGGTGTTCAGTGCGGCGGAGGCCGCACACGTGCTCGATTTTGCAAACGAACTGCCGCTGGGGCTGGATACCATCGTTGGTGATCGCGGTGTGCTGCTGTCCGGCGGTCAGCGCCAGCGCATCGCGATCGGCCGGGCGCTGCTGAAAGACGCGCCCGTACTGATTCTGGACGAGGCGACATCCGCTTTGGATACGCAGTCGGAACGACGTATTCAGGAGGCGCTCAACGTGCTGATGAAAAATCGCACGACGCTGGTCATCGCGCATCGTCTTTCGACCGTCGAACGTGCCGATCAGATCATAGTGCTCGATAAGGGACGGATTTCGGAATCCGGGACGCATGAGCAGCTGCTGGCGCAAAATGGCCAGTACGCGGCGCTGTACCGTATGCAGTTCAGCGATGAGTCATCGCGACATTGACGAGCAGGACCGTGTACCGCTGGATACACCGGGTCTGGTACGAAGACTCCAAGGCATTCGTGTTGCTGCTGCCGTTTGCGCTCGTTTTCCGTTTTTTGCAGGCATGTCGAACGGTCCTTTACCGCATCGGCATCCTGCGCTGCATCGACGTCGGCGTTCCCGTGATCGTGGTCGGCAACATTACCGCCGGCGGCACCGGTAAGACGCCAACGGCGATCTGGCTGGCGAACGAACTGGCTGCGCGGGGGTTTCGACCTGGCGTCGTGAGTCGCGGGTATGGCAGGTCGCGGGGGAGCGGCACCACCGAGGTCGGTCCGGACAGTGATCCGGCAATCGTCGGTGACGAACCGGTGGTCCTTGCGAGGCGCGGTGGCTGTCCGGTCGCCGTGGATTCCGACCGGGTTCGAGCGGCCGAGTGGCTCACCGCACGCGGCTGCGACGTCGTCATTGCTGATGACGGGCTGCAGCATTATCGGCTTGCCCGCCATTATGAGATTTGCGTCATCGACGCCGCTCGCGGGCTTGGCAACGGTTGGCCGCTGCCGGCAGGACCGCTGCGCGAGCCGGAAACGCGACTCGACAGCGTCGATCAGGTACTGCTGAACCGGAGCAGTTCGCGAGAACGTCACGCCGATCGGCCGACCTGGCCGAACGAGACGGTATTCGAACTCGTCGCCGATGAGGCGCGAAGGGTCAACGGAACCGGGACGCAGCCGCTGGCGACATTAAAGGGACGCAGGGTGCACGCGGTTGCGGCAATCGGTAACCCAGAGCGCTTCTTCGACTTACTCAGGACCAATGGCCTCGAGGTTATCGGACATGCCTATCCGGACCACGCCCCACTAAGGCCCGAGGATTTCGCGTTTGGCGACGACTTCGCTATCCTCGTCACCGAGAAAGACGCGGTCAAACTGACGCGCGCCGACGATCGGATCTGGTATGTGCCCGTGAATCTGGAAATGACTCCGAGCGACGCCGAGCGGATACTCGATGATATCCAAGCGCGTGTGCGCGCCCGCCCGGCCAAGACATGACCGATTTCATCGCCGTCATACCGGCACGTTTTGCCTCGGTTCGCCTGCCGGGCAAACCGCTGCGCGAGATAAATGGCCGGCCGATGATCGAACATGTGTATCGCCGAGCCAGGGAAAGTGCGGCGCGCGACGTCGTTATTGCGACCGACGATGCACGCATCGCGGATGCCGCGAAAAGGTTCGGAGCAGCAGCCTGCATGACTGATACGCGGCATCGCTCGGGCACCGACCGCATCGCCGAAGTCGCGGAGATCATGGGCTGGGCCGACGATCAGGTCGTCGTCAACCTGCAGGGTGACGAGCCGACAATGCCTGCAGCGCTGATCGATCAATGCGCGCAGCTGCTCGACGACCCGACGGCGGATATCGGGACGCTCGCGTCGCCGCTCGAATGCGCCGCGCACTTCGACGATCCGAACATCGTCAAGGTCATCCTGGACGATGCGTCAAACGCAATCTACTTCAGTCGAGCTGCTATCCCTTTCGCCCGTGCCCGCGAGCAGCGTGACCTGGCACGCACGCTTGCGCTCCATCACCATGGAATCTATGCCTACCGCTGCGGCATCCTCCGCAGATTCGTGAGCGCAGGCCCGACGCAGCTCGAAGTCTGCGAACAGCTCGAGCAGCTGCGCGCGCTCGCCCTCGGGATGACGATCCGGGTTGACCGGCCCAGCATGCGTCCCGGTGCCGGTGTCGACACGGAGCAGGATCTCCTCGCAGTCAGCAGGGAGCTCGCCGATCCGAACGCCTGACCGGTCGCGGTGCCGGTGCCGCAACGCGTTGTCGATTTCTTGACATATATCGCATCAATAGGGCTCGAGACCGCATAGCATGGGCGTTTCCGCAAGCCAGGTCTTCAGCAATGAGCGTTGATGCATGGCGAGCAGCGGCATCTCTACGCCGCGCTGCAACAATTTGGGCCGTATCCGTCGTACCGCTTGCTGCGTGGGCGGTGTGCACCTGCGGGTTCGGCGACGGCGCATTCACGTTGGCACCCATCAGCGTTGACGGAAATTTGGCCGACTGGGCACCTGTCCACGCCGACCTCGACAATAACACCTGCGACGGACCGTCGGGCGGGCTTTCCGATCGCGATGCGCCCGTGCAATCGACGGGACGAGACCTGTCCCACTTCGCGTTCACTTGGGACGCGAACAATATCTATCTGTTCACCGAGCGTGTGGGGTCGACATCAAACCAGCAGTCTTTCGCGTATTACGCCGATACGGACAACGACGAATTAATGGAAACCGGTGAACCCGTCATCGGCGTGACCTGGGCCGGCAACAACCGACGTATCAATGTTTATGTTTTCACGTACGTGTCGCAAGCAGCCGGAGGCGACCTGATGGTCGACGGCAACGGCTACGGGGACGGCTATACGCTGCCGGGCTCATTCGCGAACGTGCCTCCGACCGGAAGCCCGAATCGCTCTGGTGCATGGGGCTCGGCCGATGGCCTGCAAATGGAGTTTTTCGTCACCTGGGCAGAACTCGGCGTGTCGCCGAACACGCCCTTCACGTTTCACGTCGCTAGCTCGAATGCCAATCTCGGCGCCAGTAGCTTTACAGCCCAAGTCGACGATAATCTGAGCGGCTGCGGCGGCGGCCTCGGCTCGACGGCCGTTCGTGGCGCAAGTCTTGTCCCGGATCGGGCGCTGACCGGATTCCCGGGCCGAACGGCGGTCGCAGTCCATGCACTGACGAATACCGGCAACGCGTCCGATGAGTTCGATCTGCGATCTTCCAGCAGCGGTGATTTCATCCCGA
>JBFHXQ010000207.1:0-5482 GCA_041598895.1 Woeseiaceae bacterium
TTCGGGCCGATGCATGGGTGCCTAGAACCCGAATAAACGAACTTCTGCAGTGCAATGCTGCGGCGCGGCGATGCCATGAGCAACGTTGGGCGTCCGATCTCCGTGAATACCTCCGGGTGGCGCTGCTCGAGCTCACTCAGGAGCTTTCCGTAAAGAAACAAGAGCAGCGCCATGCCACCGAGCACGACAGCGATCCAGATGCCAATCCAGAGGTTCATGCGCAGTACCCGAACAACCTCTCGATGTCCGGCCTGCAGAAACAGTCGGTATCAGACAATTCGCTTTACCTCGTCGATTCCCGGTGCGATGTGTGCTGAGCGTCTCTGATTGTTGTGTATCTCGTCATCGCTCGCAAATTCCGACAGCTCCTGGCTGCACCCCCATGGATCGGCAGATGCCAGAAGCGAACGGCCGCTACGTCGGCGACGGTACTCAAATTCCACCCACGACCCGTGCCGAAATGCGACCGCAGACGTACGACAGCCCTCCGCGTATCCCCATTGAGCGATTTCTGCAAATCCTGCCAGCTTCCCGACCCTGCTCTCCCACCTGGCGGATTCTAGCGTCGACGATCACGCCGATGCCGATGCGCCGCCTAATCGCCGGAATCCTCATCGGATTTCCGGTCGTCCACACGTTGCTCGATTCTCTTCGCAAGCAGCAGCCAACCGGCGAGCGCGACGATTGGCAGGACGTAACGCCGCCAGCGGGACTCGATGTAGGATCCTTTCGGATGGGTTTGCGTAAGATCGCAGCGAAACGACTCGTAGTCGATGCTGCCGCCCATATCGAGACAGCCGTCAATGTGCAGCTGGTCCAGCGCATAAATCGACAGTATTGTCACCGCGACGACCGCAATACCAACTCGAAGGATAATGATCGGCTTCGGTATCAAGACAGCACCCGGTTATTCACCGATATCTTCGAACCAGACAGACGGATGGCTTTTGACGAAACTCTGAAGCAAATTCACGCAGCGCTGGTCGTCGACGATTTCGAGATCGACTCCGCGGGATCGCAAATGCTCCTCGGGCCCCTGAAATGTCCGGTTTTCCCCGACGACAACCCGACGGATTCCGTACAGCAGGATTGCGCCACTGCACATGTCGCACGGAGACAGGGTGGAATAGAGCACCGCACGCCGATAGTGCGATGCGGGGCGCCGGCCCGCCTGCTCGATGCAGTCCATCTCGGCATGCAGGATCGCGCTGCCTTGCTGTACCCGACGATTGTGGCCGCGGCCGACGATTTGCCCATCGATGATGAGCACCGAGCCGATGGGAATGCCACCTTCGGCCAGCCCGAGCTCGGCCTCTGCAATCGCGGCTTCAAGAAACGGATCGCTCATCGACTCGCTGATCCCCAACAGTCCGGCGCCCGCAGGCGCAGCGTGTAGCTTATCAACTGTCAGTGACAATCAGAAAACCACGTCCGGATGTACGGTTTGTCCGGCTCGCGTAACAAAGGCGCTCTGCGAACCCGCCGCGTCAAGCAGCCTGCCCGCATCGTTTCAATGCGCTCCATTTCGCCTTGGGGTTCGGACCGTACCGACAGCTTCCTGGGAAGCTCGTGTGTTTTCCTCGGGCCGTATTCATCGTCCGGCAGACGTAGCACGCTGAATCAGAAATATGATCAGCGGCATTGTCAGAAGCGCGCCTGCGATGAGCGCCGCTATCGCCAGCCGCTGAACCTGGGGCACGGCTGCCAAAAATCCGGATTCGGGTGACACAAGACCGAATATTCCCAGCGCAATCAGGACCGTACCGATGGCATCCAGCACGATCAAACCGAGAGGAATTTTGCCCTTTGCTGCAGCCATGATAATCCCTGGTTAGCGCGCGGACGACCCGGTAAACGCGGTGCTACGACGGACAAAACACAACGGATTGCCGAACGGATCCGCGGCGTAGAAGGAGACTTCGCCCCAGGGTCGCTCGACGATCTGACCCGGCGGCCCGATATCGGCGTCAGACCCATTTGAAATCGTCGCGCCTGCGCTGCGTGCGCGCTCAAAGGCTGCCTCGATGTCGTCCACGGCGATGTACAACGGTTCCGTGAGCGGCGTCGCCTGGTATCCGTCGCCGTCCGCCACCGGGTCGAGGCAGGCGAGCACAACACCCTCGCAGTCGAAATAATGACGTCCGGGAGACACGCGCTCGCCGTCGACGGCAAGCAGACGTTCGTAGAATGCTGCCGCCCTATCGATGTCGCCGACCGGGACGATGACCCGAAAAATATGCGTCATTCTCAGTCTCGCCTCTCACGTGGGTAATTGACAGGAGCCTCGAGCGCGATTTTCCATGGCGTCGTTTGCGATCCCGTGACGCGCTGTACGCAAGCCGTTGCCCATTTTTGGCCGGCATCGAATCGACGGTCAAGAGGTAATGCAGTCCGCACTAGAAACGTCCGGCCACACCGAGTTTTCCGGCGGCGGCAAGCACGAGCGCGGCGGCCCCGATGCCGGCAAGCCCGATCAGTGTTGCGCGTACGAACGCGCGGCCCGCCGACCAGCCCCGCTGCCAAAGGTAGAACGAAGTCGCCGCGAAAATCAGGGACCACAGGGCCCACGGAAATAACCAGACAATATCTTTTTCGCCGCCGCCGAGATCGATCACGCCGTAAGCGATCAGATGCAGCAGGAGCGGCGTCAAGGCCAAGGGTAACAGTGCCACGACGGTGCGAGCCAGGTTACGTGTAAGCCTCGTCATTGCCTGATCGTCAATACTCCCGGAGACCAAAAGATATCTGTTCCCCGCTCACGTTCAACCAGCCCGGTGACGTGCCGTCACGATAGGTCACGCGGACCCACCACTCGGTTTCAGGGTTCTCAATTCCCGTACCGAAAACCCCGGGTTCGAATTCGATCGGTATTTGGCAAATTCTTCCGGCGACCCTGGCTGTTCCATAGCCCTCGGCGGCATACTGCAAATACTCGACCTTCTCGCCTTCGGAAAACCGATGTTCGACCGTCGAGTCACAGTAAATTTCGATGGTTTTCGTCGATTGCACGTCAATGATGGTTGCCCGGATTGTTCGGTAAATCGATTGGTCGAACGGCACCTTCCAGCCCTTTTTGTAGGGAATCGTTACAACAGGCGCACCGATACGAGGCTTTTGATGCAGCTCAAGTCCGTCGTATCGCGCAATGAGTACCGGAATGCCCTCACCGGGCCACGATCGAGTTTCGAATTCCGCAGTGCTCACGGCGGCCGGCAGCAACAAACAGGCTGCCACGCTCGCGACTTTCGCGCCACCGATGCGGTTCGGCCGCGGGGTTTCGGCGCGCCGCTCGTCTGTCGAATGCACACGAACTTCGAATTGCCTCTTGCCGCTGTCTATTTGCGCATGCTCCGCCGAATCATCAGCTTCAAAGCTGACCAGATTTCGTCCACGGCACAGACTTTTACGTCGACAAGCCCGAGCGGCAACGCTGCTCGACGCACCTCGTCTTCGGTCATGTCGGTGGTGACGCCGGACGCCCGTTTCGGCCAGGAAACCCAGATCATGCCATTGTCCGGTATGTCTCGCATGGATGCCAGAAGCAGCTCGGACAGCCCGGCCTTCTGCTCGACGAACAAATGACATATGTCGACCGTGCCCTTCAGGCGAGGCGATATGACGACGTCGTCAGGAAGTGGATCCAGAAGCGCGCGATAGTTCTTCGGCGCCGATTTCGTCCGGACTCGCACATTCGGCCTGATGCCGAGTTTCTTCGCCAACGGGGTCTTCGAGTAACCGGCCATAGCGATTTACCGATCTGGTTGCGATCAGCCGACGCAACGAGTGTAGCACTTAGTTGCAATACACGATGCAGCCGCCGAGACGAAACCATCATCGCAGTCACTCCGAGCACGGCTTGTCTCGAACAGCTGCGTTGCACTATCGACGGCCGCGCCATTTTTTTACCCCATTATGATGCGCAGCGCGGATCCTCTGCCTGAATCGTCGCTATCGCTTCGCGCGTTATCGGTATATCGTCACAGCCGTGGTCGCGCTCGCAGATCAGATCGTACTTGGGCTCCGCCTTGATGTGGCAGCCGAAGCAGTTTCCGCCGAAGCGATTGACGACGTCAACGAAGCCGCGGTTGCGGATTCTGCTGCCCTCTGCAGAGACGTCGAGTTCGAAAAATTCCCAGTCGCGAGTTGCTGCATTCCAGCCCGGCCGGTGCTTCACCATGACCTCTGTCGGCACGAGCTGCACCACGGAACCGGGCGGATAAACGCCGCCAACGGTCGACTCTGCAATCGCGACCGTGGCACCCAGATCACCCAGTAGATTGTCGACAAAAAAATGCCGTACCGACTTCATTTCCTGCAGACACTTGAAATCGCTCGCGTCGATTTCGAGTTCCGCCAGATTCATACCGTCGCTCGCCTCCGCCGTGCCGGCTGCAATGGGTTCTTCCAAACGAGTATCGGGTGTGCTGATGCGCTCCATCGACTGCGACTCCGTCCTGTCCTGGCCGCAGCCCTGCAACACTAACGCTGCCACGATGAACCCAAGATGAGTAACGATGCTGGTTTCCTGCTTGCCGCCCGGCCGCATCGGGCCTTCGCATGTCCTGAATCGATTCAATTGACCTTGCCTCGTGTATTCATGCCGACATTATGGGCCGGGCTTCGGAAGCCAGCGGCCGACGCGCCTGCAATACTCGCGATATTCGTCTCCGTATTTATGCGACAGCCGTCTTTCCTCGTAACCGACGATGAAGGCATTGAACGCGGTAAACATCGCTAGCGCATAGAGCAGGAGCCGCCACGACGTGAAAAACAGGCTCTCACCCAGCAGGATCATCATGACGCCAATGTACATCGGATTCCGCACGTATCGATACAGTCCGACGACAATAAGCCTGTCGGTTTCATCGAAGGGCGCGAGCGTTCCCTTGCCGATCCTGGCAAACGACCACACGCTCTTCAGCAGTAGTACGAGCCCGGTGGCAACGCACAGTGCTGCGAATGCCTGCAGCGGCGTCCAGGCGGACAGGCCCGGGATCGCGACGGGAAACAAGAGCCAATACGGGATCACGACCGTCACCGTACCGGGAAACAGGGCGATCGTCAGGACATTCCTGAAAAGCAGCCACAGATGCTCTTGCATCGCAAGGCGAGCTCAGCCCAGCCGCCGGATTCCGATCGCATCCCGAATCCGGGCGAGATACGGCGCCGCCAGCTCCCGCGCCTTTTCCGCGCCTTTTATCAGCTCGGCCTCGACGACGGCCGGATCCGCAATCAGCCGCTCGTACTCCTCGCGCGCCGGGCGAATCTGCTCGTTGATGTACTCGAACAGTATTTGCTTCATCTCGCCCCAGGCGATGCCATCGGCAAAGCGTCTTTGGATTTCCATCGTCTCGGCGGGCGTCGCGAAGGCCTTGAAAATATCGAACAGCGTGCTGTCGTTCGTATCCTTCGGCTCACCTGGCTCGAGACTGTTGGTCTTGATCTTCATGATCAGCTTGCGCAGGCGCTTTTCAGGCGCAAA
>JBFHXQ010000208.1:0-5482 GCA_041598895.1 Woeseiaceae bacterium
GAAATGGGTCTGCAACAGCGCAGCAACCTCGTGCACATCGAGCGTGCGCTGCATGAGCATTGGTCGCTGGGCGAGAACAGCATACTCAGTTGGGCCGCACTGGACGACGGGCTTCTGGTCCTTGTCGTGCCGCATTACGGTATTGCCGAATACACGTCACACGGGCCGGATACTCACCCGCCACGCGTATCGGCGGCGTTTATCACGGAACTGATTTCCGGCGACCGGCAGCTGTCCTTCGAGCGCCTGCAGAAAGTGGCTCGCCTGCTCCAGGTCGAGCCCATATACATTCCTCTGCGCCAGCCCCTGTCCGGTCATCCCGTCGAAACCCAAATTATCGAAAAGATGATTCGGCGCTACGGCATTAATTTCGTCGCCAGCCGCGCGGTGACGCTATTCGATATTGTTGGCTTTAGCCTGCTGACGCCGTTCGAGCAAATGACACAGCTGAACAGCTTATCGTATTCGCTGAATTCAGCGCATGCGAAGATGCTGGAGCAGGAGGTCGGGATCAATTTTGCCCGTTCGTCGAGCGGCGATGGGTTCTATGTCTGGAATCGTGACGACGGTCTCGAGGCCAATGTAAATTTGTATCACTTCATGCACATTGTCCTTGCAGACAATGCGATCGCGCGCAGCAAATCTATGTCCAAGGCCGTGCCGCGACTGAGAGCGTGCTTTCACGTCGGCAGTTGCTATGAATTTCATCAGGCGGAAGGTCTCAATCCGACGATGCATGACTATATCGTTGGCGATGTCACGATCGAACTCGCGCGCATGATCGAAGCGGCTCTGCCGGGGCAGATTCTGGTCGGCGAATTTCTCGCAGACCTGAATGACGAAACAGCTGACCCGGCCGAGACGCAGGCGCATCTCGATGCCGTGACGTTTTTGCAGCGCGCGCAGGGTAATCTTTCGAAACTGAGTGGACTCGAGTTTTCCGGCGAGCGCGTTACGGCTATCAAATGTTATCTGACCGGTGAAAACATGGGTGGCGGTCAATTCAACATCCGGCGCTTGCATATCAAGGACAAGCACGGCTTGTCCCGCGTTGCGTATAACGCCAAGGTCAATATATATCGGGACTCTGCACAGCCGATACTGCTCGGCATCGAAGATCGGAAATTGGCGCTTGCCCTGCGCCAGGCATGAGTAACCGTTTGCAGGTGCAAACGTCGGAAAGGTTTAGGCTTGGCGCCAGGCACAGGTTATTCGTAGATTCCGAGATTGGTCGGGGCGGGGAGATTCGAACTCCCGACCCCCACAACCCCATTGTGGTGCGCTACCAGGCTGCGCTACGCCCCGACCGGCAGAGATGCTACGAAGTGCGCGGCAATGATACTTGCCGTCGTGTGCTTGTGAAAGGCTTGCTCAGCGCCGCAGAATCTTCAAAATCTGTTCAAGTTCGATGCGTAACTGTTTGATAATTTGCTGACTTTGTGAGACGTCAGATTTTGCGCTGTCACCGGTCAGGCGCTGCCTGGCGCCGCCGATCGTAAATCCCTCGTCATACAGCAGGCTGCGAATCTGGCGAATGATGAGGACGTCCTGTCGCTGATAATAGCGGCGGTTACCGCGCCGTTTTACCGGCTTCAATTGCGGAAATTCCTGTTCCCAGTAGCGGAGTACGTGCGGTTTTACCGCGCACAGATCACTCACTTCACCTATCGTGAAGTAGCGCTTGCCAGGAATTGGAGGTAGTTCGTCGTTATTCCCCGGTTCCAGCATATGCTTCTACTCGGGCTTTTAGTTTTTGTCCCGGTCGAAACGTCACAACGCGACGTGCCGTAATCGGAATTTCTTCGCCCGTTTTTGGATTGCGGCCTGGCCGTTCTTTTTTGTCTCGCAAATCAAAATTCCCGAAACCGGAAAGCTTGACCTGTTCCCCAACGGCAAGTGATGCACGCAGTTCTTCGAAATACATGTCGACGAGTTCGCGCGCCTCTCTCTTGTTCAAACCGAGCTCATTGAACAACGACTCCGCCATGTCTGCTTTTGTCAGTGCCATTGATTTTTAGTCTCTCAACTCGGCGGCAAATTTATTCTTCAGCGCAGCCATCGCTGCGGCCATCGCGTTGTCCGCGTCAGCGTCGGTAAGGGTGCGGGATGTTTCCTGCAAAATCAAGCCTAAAGCTATGCTTTTTCGCCCTGCTTCTATACCTGGTCCGGTGTAGACGTCGAATATTCTGACATTTTCGATCAGATCGGAAGTCGCCTCGGTGACAGTGGCGACCAGATCGGACGCTGCAACGCTCTCAGGGACGACAATGGCGATGTCGCGACGAATCGACGGAAAACGGGAAATGGGTCGGGCCCTCGGTGCCGTTGCCAGCAAGGCTTCTGTCGCATCGAGTTCTAACAAACTCACGTTGGGCCGGACATCGAAACGTCGAGCCAAGCGCGGATGCAGCCTGCCGAGAACGCCGATGAACCGCCCGTTGGAAAGTATTTGTGCGCATTGTCCGGGCTGCAATGCCGGATGCTCGACTTCTGCAAACGTAAAGTCGTTCGGGTCCGCCGCAAGAGTCAGTATTGCGGTCACATCGCCCTTTATGTCAAAGAAGTCGACGTCCCGCGATTTTTCCCCCCATTGCTCCGGCAATGCGGGACCGGCAACTGCTGCAGCAATGCGCATCGTTTCCACCGGATGCTCGAGATCGCCATGAAAGGATTTCCCGATTTCGAAAATGCGAATCCGGCTTTGCTGGCGCGCCGCGTTCGCGGCGACGCAGGCCACGAGGCCAGGCCAAAGCGAGCCCCGCATCACGCCCATTTCTGCAGAAATCGGATTGCTCAGCGCGAGTTCGGACGGTTGGCCGGTAAACGCCTGATTCAAGTCCGGCTCCACGAAGCTGTAGGTAATAACTTCGTGATAATCGCGGGCTATCAGCGTGTCCGTAACACGGTCCAGCGGGACTCTGTCTTCAGGAAGAATTTCGAGCGGCGTTTCCGCATTTGCGGTCGTTTCCGGAATTTCGTCATAACCGTAAATGCGTGCGACTTCCTCGACCAGATCCACTTCGAGCTCGATGTCAAAGCGGTGGCTGGGCACAGCGACGTCCCAACCGTCATCGACCGCTGTCACTGACATTCCCAAACGTGTCAGGATGTCTTCGACCGTGTGATCGGCGATCTCGGTCCCCAAGAGCGCCGCAAGTCGCCTTCGGCGCAATTGGACGTTCGATTGCAAGCGCTTGTGCTCGGCCGCCTCGGTGACCTGTGTCGGCCCGGCTTCGCCGCCAGCGATTTCGAGCAGCAGCGCAGTCGCGCGCTCGATGGCACGTGCCTGCCCGGTCGGATCCACGCCACGCTCGAAGCGCAGCGACGCGTCAGTGTGCAGACCGTAGGTGCGAGCCCGCCCTGCCATAAATTCGGGGGGCCAGAACGCCGCCTCGAAAAACACGTCGGTCGTGCGGCGGCTGACGGCCGTGCTCAGTCCGCCCATGATTCCGGCCAGGCCGATCACGCCGCTGTCGTCGGTGATAACGAGGGTGTCCTCCGTCACCGCTGCGCGTTTTTCGTCCAGCAGGGTTACCGTGTCGCCAGCGGCGCCCAGGCGAACACCGATTGGGCCCTGTACGAGCGCAAGGTCGTACGCATGCAGCGGCTGACCGAGGTCCAGCATGACGAAATTCGTAATGTCGACAACGGGATGGATAGGGCGCAGACCCGCTCGCCTCAGCCTTTCGGTCAACCACAATGGCGACCTGGCACCGGCATCGATGCCGCGGATCACCCGTCCGGC
Source organism: Woeseiaceae bacterium (assembly GCA_041598895.1). Lineage (GTDB taxonomy): Bacteria > Pseudomonadota > Gammaproteobacteria > Steroidobacterales > Woeseiaceae > UBA1847. Next base: position 3,746 of record JBFHXQ010000208.1, read on the forward strand.
AAATGTCGGACAGCCCTCCGGGCAGAGCACGTTTACGGCGTGAATTGCGTCGATCGTCGCAGGAACGGGCGGAACATCGTCCGCTCGCAGCGCTGCGCCGGTCAACGCAGAAATATCACGGGCCAGACCCAATACGCTGAAACAATCCCCGCGGTTCGGCGTCAGGTCGAGCGTAATTACCGAATCGGGGAGACCAAGATAGGCCGCAAGCGGCTCTCCGCTCGGCGCATCGTCCGGCAGTTCGATGATGCCATCGGCGTCATCGCCGAGGTTGAGCTCGGCGGCGGAGCACAGCATGCCATGGGACGTTACGCCCCGGATCTTGGCTTCTTTGAGCTCGGTACCGTTCGGCAATACGATGCCGGGGCGCGCAAACGGGCTTTTCATGCCGGCCCGTACGTTTGGCGCGCCGCAAACGACCGTAACTACATCGCCAGTACCGTCGTCGACCTGGCACACGCTCAGCCGGTCTGCGTCCGGATGCGTCGCAACATCGACAACGTGACCGACGACAACGCCTTCGAGTCCGTCACCTTCAACGGCGATCGAATCCATTTCGTGGCCGGCCATGGTCAGCTCGTGGCCGAGTTCTGTGGCATCCACCCCAGGGTTCACCCAATCACGCAACCAGGAGTCGACGAGCTTCATATTCGCTACCGGAACTGCCGCAACAGTCGCAAATCGTTTTCGAAAAACAGCCGCAGATCGGTTACGCCATAGCGCAGCATGGCCAGTCGCTCTACGCCCATGCCGAACGCGTATCCGGTGTACACCTCCGGATCGACGCCGGCTGCCTCAAGGACGTTAGGATGCACCATCCCGGTACCGAGGATCTCGAGCCACTTGCCTTCCTCCCAGAGGATATCCACTTCGGCAGACGGTTCCGTGAACGGAAAATAGGACGGCCGGAAACGCAGCTCGGCGTCCCGCTCGAAAAACGACTCCACGAACTGATGCAGAACCCCTTTGAGGTTTGCGAGGCTGATACCGCGATCGACGACCAGTCCCTCCACCTGGTGGAACATCGGCGTGTGTGTCTGATCCGAGTCGCATCGGTATACGCGCCCCGGAGCGATGATACGAATCGGGGCGCCTTCCTCGACCATTGCACGAATTTGCACCGGCGATGTATGCGTTCGCAACAGCTTGCCATCGGGAAAAAAGAACGTGTCGTGCAGCGCGCGGGCCGGGTGATTCTGCGGAAAATTCAGGGCCGTAAAATTATGGAAATCATCCTCGATCTCCGGCCCGGAGCGTACGCCGAAACCTGCATTGCGAAAAATTTGCTCGATTCGGGCCATCGCGCGCGAAACGGGGTGTCGGCCGCCGATGCCGAGGCCTCGACCCGGCAGGGTGACGTCGACAGCGTCTTTGGCCAGGCGTGCCTTCAGCTGCGCCGTCTCGAGCGCCTCGCGCTTCTGTTGAATATGTGTCTGAAGCTTCGACTTGGCGTCGTTGATCTGTTGACCGACTTTGGGTCGCTGATCTGCCGGCAGGTCGCCCAGGGATTTGAGGCGCGCCGTCAACTCTCCTTTACGACCGAGATAGGTTACGCGCACGACATCGAGCGCAGCCATATCCGGCGCGGCCTCGATATCGGCCATCGCGGTGGCAACGAGCTCAGTCAGTGACTGCATGCGAGGTCCCTTGCTAGGGCCGGGTGCCAAGCGGCACAGCCAGTGCGGTCTAGGCGCTTTCGCTGAGCGCTGCTTTGGCCTGTTCCGCAACTGCCGCAAA
>JBFHXQ010000209.1:0-5458 GCA_041598895.1 Woeseiaceae bacterium
AGCCCGCAAATCGAGATGAAAATAAATTCGAGCGTCTGCTTGTCGGGTTTAGTCTGCATGGCCACGGGTCTCCCGGCGATGCGTCACGATTGCCCAGACGTTGTAGGCGAGGAACGCAATGGTAATCATCGCAAGCGTCAACGGTATCGGGTCCAAGATAAAGTAAGGGCCCGACAGCTGGATAGCGAGGTACAGGTTCTTCTCGACCGCAAAACCGAGCACGAAGCCGATCAACATCGCTGCCCGCGAATAGTTGAGCTCCTTCATCAGGTAACCGAGCACACCGAACAGCAGCGTGATGCCGATGTCGAACCACGAACGCTGCACCGCAAACGCGCCGGTAAATATCACCGTGATCAGGACCGGTACGAGCAGCCCGCCGCGGATTCCCGTTGCCCGGCTCAGCGGATTGACGAGGAACATTCCCCCGACCATGCCGATGAAGTTACCGATGATGATCGTGAAGATCATGATAAAGACGACGTCGACGTGGTCCGTGACCATGTTCGGCCCCGTTTCCTGACCTAAGATGAACAGCGCGCCGAGCAGGATCGCCATCGACGAGCTGCCCGGCACACCGAACGCGATCGTCGACGCGAGCGCGCCACCCTCGACCGCATCGTTCGCCGACTCAGAGCCGATTACGCCCTCGATGTTGCCCTTGCCGAAGGTTTCCTTGGTCTTCGACGTCTGCTGTGCGTGGCCGTAGGCCACGAACGCAGCCGGTGCGCTGCCGAGACCCGGGATCAGGCCCATCGTCACGCCGATCGCGCTGCAGCGCAGCACCAGCCACCAGTGCTTGAACGCCGCCCAGACACCCTGGAAGATCTGCCGCTGCGTTGCCCTGGCAGTCAGCGCGGGGCTCTTCTCACCGGCGAGCGACCCGCCGGATACCCACAGTTCGAATACCTCGGCAACCGCAAACAGGCCGAGTATGACGGGCACCAGCTCGAGACCGTCGCGCAGTTCCAAAAGCCCGAACGTGAAGCGCTCCTGGTTCGTCACGTTGTCCAGCCCGATCATCGCGAGCAGCAGGCCCGCCAGCGCGGCGATCAGGCTGCGCGTCAAATCCTTCTTGCCGAGCACGGCGACAAAGGTCAGCGCAAGAAACGCGAGCACGAAAATCTCGGGCGGACCGAAGAACAGCACGATCTGCTGCAGGCCCGGGAGCAGCAGCGCCAGCGTCACGGCGCCGAACGTCGCCCCGAGGAAACAGGACGTGAGCGCCGCGCCGGCGGCCATCGCGCCCAGGCCGTTGCGGCGCATCGGCGGACCATCGAGCAGGGTGGCCGCATTCTGGCCGGTGCCCGGCGTGCTGAACAGTATCGCGGTCAGGCCCCCACCCTGAGCTACGGTCGCGTGCGCGCCGAGCAGGAACGCGATGCCGGCCTCGGGCGTCATCGAGTACAGGAACGGGATCACCATCGCCATCGCGAAGTGTCCGCTCAGGCCCGGAATCACGCCGATGAGGAGCCCGAAGACAGACCCAATGAACAGATACGGGAATACGTCGAGGCTGATTGCCTGCAGCAGGCCGCTGACGAGACCTTCGACTATGCCCATCGTCGGCGCTCCCGGGGGGCGGCCTTACAGCTCGCCCTTGATCGCGCGGACGAACAGCGCGCGAATATCGTCGGGCATCGATGTCGACTCCGTGATCACGCGCCGCATCTCCTCCGCGCTGGCAAAATTCAGCGGTCGTCCGCTCGACTTCGCCTTTGCAAGCAGCTCCGGCTCGTGCATCGCCCCGTCGAACGCCGCCCGGAGAAACTCCAGCCGCTCCAGGGGAACGCCGGGTGGCGCTGCAACCGGTCGTCCGACTTCGTGCAGCGATTCCCAAGCGGACAGGATCGCCTGCGTTCGGTCCGGATTGGCCATCCGGTCGACGAGCTCAAACGCCGTTGGCACGTCCGGCAGCTCCGCGAGTCGCTCGCGCCCGCTTTGCAGCACGACCTTGTGCCGGCCCTCGACAACCGCATCGACGGCACTGCCCCAGGACCCCCACGTGCCGACGATGTTGCCTCTGAGCATGGCCTGTCGGACAACGGAGGAACTATCAAATCCGTGAATAATGTCGAGGTTCATGTCGAACGCTTCATTGACGATTACGGCATCGACGTAGGTGCTGCCGCCCAGGCCGGTCGCGCCGATCTTTATGCGCTCGTCCGCATTCATGATGGCTTCGATCGACGTATAACCGCTGTCCAGCGACACCACGAGCACGCGCCGGTCGGCGACAACGCGGCCAATGTATTCGAATTCGGCGATCTTGTAATCGGCGCCGCGCATGCCCGCCAGCTCGTTCATGACCAGGGCGCTGCCGTTGATGACGCCGATCGTCAGCCCACTCTTCGGTGCGTTGTAGAGTTCGTTCGCACCGCGCATGCCTCCCGCGCCCGGCAGGTTGTACACATCGACGCGCGCGCCGGTATGTTTTTCGAGGTACGGCGAGATCAGGCGAGCATATTCATCATACCCGCCGCCCGGACTGTACGGAATGATCCAGCGTATGTTTCGCCCATCGTAATACGCCGCAGCCCCGGTTTTTTCCGGCGCGCCGTCGGGCGGGGGCTGCTGACAGGCGGCCAGCGCAGCGATCGCAATCAGCCAGCCGATCACTGAGAAAGGTTTCCTGTGGCGCAAGATTCTGGTTGTCATTCAGCGCCCTGTTCGCGTGCGTCGTTGTCTCGAAAAGTATGCGCAGTGCCCCTCGGCATTACAACATTATGCGACTTTGAAACGATGTCGCCTGTAATCAATTGCGTGCCTTACACTTCCGTGCCGCAAACGTCGCCAACAGGACGATGTGTTATTCTCGTGCGTCGAAAAACGGTAAAAAATTGCAGCGAACGACATGACGGATCCCGCAGCAGAACCCGACGAGCTGGAGCCCGTCGGCCATTACCACAGCCAGAAGGACCGCATCTTCGTACGGCCGATTCAGGGTGCATACAACCTGACCGAAGAACTCGAGCGCCTTCGCTCGATGCCCAGGGTACGCAAAGCGAAGAATCTCCGCTTCGTCGACGGGCCGCAGACCTACAGCCGCCACTATGTCGAGCCGAAAGACGGCATCACGCAGACCTTTCACCTGCACCTCGAGGAATACGGCCCGGGCGGCCGTTCGCAAAAGCACGGTCACGTTAACGAAGCCGCGTTTTACATCTTGGACGGCGAAGGCTACGAGATTCACGATGGCGTTCGCTACGACTGGAAGGCCGGCGACGTGGCAATCGTGCACAACAACTGTGTCCACCAGCATTTTAATGCCAGCAGCACAAAGCCGGCGCGCGCGCTGGTGATCAAGACGAAGCCGATGTTCATGTTTATGAACATGCTGTTCCAGAAACAGCTGATTCCGCGGCCGACGACACCGGCCCCCGGTGGCGAGAATTTCAGCGCGCGCGAGGACGAAGAGGATTTCAATCACCCGGCAGGCGGCTATTGAGCATGGCCTGGGGTGAAACATCGGTCTGGCTCGACGGCACGGTCAACGACTCGCTGTATCAGGATATGCTCGACGATGCGGCATCGCGCCCGCAGCGGGACGAAAAGCGAAAGAAAATCATTACGCCGGCCGAAATGCCCTGGGAACTCTCGCGGCAGGGCCTTCTGAAACACCTCATCAACGAGCAGATGAATACGCGCATGGAGACCGTGGACGCGTACATGCAGATCATTCCTCCGGGCAGCCGCTCCGGAAAACACCGGCATCTTGCCGAAGAGTGTCTGTACGTCCTCGAAGGCCGGGGCTACGATCTGCATCAGGACTGCGACTGCGAAATTACCGACGACTTTCACTGGACGCCTCAGGACGACGTCAAGCGCTTCGACTGGGAAGCCGGCGACGTCATCTACGTTCCGCCGAACACGATCCACCAGCACTTCAATGCGGATACCGATCGACCGGCACGACTGATCTCGTCGATCAATCGAATCTTCAAGCACTGCGGACTGAACGATCTCGAACAGATCGAGGACGCGCCGGAGTACCGTGCGGGCGTCTCCATTACGCCGGAGTATGTCCGCTCGCTGCTCCGCGGCGAGGCGAGCTAGACCGGGCGAACTCCGCTGTTAGGCGCACTCCTAGCACTCGGCTCGGCAGCAACCTTCGGCTTCAACAACGCAACGCTGCGTCGCGGCGTGCTGACGGGCAGCGTGCTGCACGCGCTCGCGATCACCGTGCCGATCGGTGTACCGCTGTTCGCACTGGCGTGCGTTGCAGTCGGCGGTATCGACAGTCTTGCCGCATTCGAGTTGCCGGCATGGCTGTGGCTCGCAGGCGCGGGCATCATCCATTTCGTCGTCGGGCGCTACGGCAACTACCGCGCGACGCGCGCGCTCGGGGCGGCGCTGTCGATTCCCGTGCAGCAGCTCAGCGTGCCGATCGCGGTCGTGCTCGCGCTTTTGTTTCTCGGCGAGTTCATGACCCCGCTCAGGCTCATCGGATTCTGTCTTGTCATGGCGGGACCCTTCGTCTCGATAGGCAGCCGGCGTTCGCGGGACGACAAGCAGGCGCCGTCCGGCTTCCGGCCGCACTACGCGGAGGGCGTTCTCTGGAGCGCCGTTTGCGCCTTCGGTTACGGCATCAGCCCGATTATGATCGTCTTCGGCCTCGGCGCCGAGCGCAGCATTACCGAAAGTCTGGCTGGAGGCCTGATTTCCTACGCTGCCGCAACGATTGTGCTCATGATTCCGATCGCTGCCGCCGGCGGCACCCGTTTTTTGCGGCAGCTCGATCGCACGGCAGGAAAATGGTTTCTGGTGTCCGGCGTCTTCGTGTTCGTGTCGCACATGCTGCGCTACATGGCGCTGGCCGTTGCGCCGGTGACCGTGGTCGTACCGATTCAGCGCCTGTCCGTGATCTTTCGCGTCATCTTCAGCTGGCTGATTAACCGGCGACACGAGGTATTGAGTACCCGCGTGCTGACAGGCATCGCGCTGTCGCTCGGCGGCGTCCTGGCGTTGACCGTGAGCCCCGAACTCGCGGCCAGTGCGCTGCCGGATGGCTGGGCGTGGCTGGCCGAATTGCGCTGGCCGTCGTAGCCGCCTGCTCCTTGCGGATCCGTGCAGACCCGCCATGCGGGCAATTCGCTCCGATTGTACGCTGCGGCGGGGAGTCGACGGGTAACGTTGCCGTGGGAGCGGCTTCCAGCCGCGACGTATCGCTCGCACGGCGGGCTTGCGAAGATATTCGCAGCGAGACGCCGCTCCTACGGATTCATCGCGGCCGAATCTCTTTCGCAGTACGATGATCCATCGGCGGGCTGGTGTTCGACATTGCGGAAAAAACGCAGCAAAGCGAGCCATTGCTGGGGTGTATTCCGGCCCGGCCGCGGTCTCACGGATCGCGGCTGGAAGCCGCTCCCACGGAACCTTGGACGTGGAGGACCCGCCGTGCCCGCGCTTGTTCGCGGCCGGAAGCCGCTCCCACGGAACCTTGGACGTGGGGGACCCG
>JBFHXQ010000210.1:0-5421 GCA_041598895.1 Woeseiaceae bacterium
CATTGTTGTATCCTCACTTTTGTTGTCGAACGCTGTATTCGCCGGACGACTGCCGGCATGCAAAAGCATAGTCGGATTCCAGAGGTTCGCCAGTGCAGCAGTCCCGGACCACCGGGCTTCGATGAGCATGCGGCACTGCAGCAGCGGATAAGGCGCGCATCGAGACTCGAACGGAGAACGCGGTTCTGCGCTATGCTAATGCGGCCGGCCCGCCCACGTACCACAATGACAGGAAACCGCTTGCTTGAGTCAGATCGAGTACATTTCCGTTCCGATTTTAGTTATCGCCGGTCTCGGTATCGCGCATCTGCGCGACGGAACTGCGGCGCTCATCGCGCCGGACATGCGGAGCAGGCGCTACTGGATTCACCTGCTGTGGGGTGTTCCGACAATCCGGTCCCCGGTTGCAGCCCAGGTGCCGAATCCCGTTAATCACGGTATCTGAGCCTTCGTGTTTGGCGCGATGATAGTGTGGTTCGAATGGGTGAACGTCAGGATCGTGAGAGCCGACTGACGGCGGGAGCCTCTTATGAAACAAATTGCCATAGTCATTATTACGGTCGTTATTCTCGCGCTGGCCTGGTTCCTGGCGTCGCCACTGTTTATCGACCGCACGGTCGATGAGACTTTCGACCTGTCGCTGCCGGACGGGCGGCTCGACTACGAAGCGATCATGGGCATGCCCGACGACGAACGTCAGGACATGATGCAGGAGATCATGGATGCCGCGGCGCGGGCGCCGGATCGCTCCAGCGCCGAACCTATGCCGGAGGGCGCGCCGATGCTGCTCGCCCGCGGGACATTCGTCGACGCGGACGCCATTCACAAGGGATCCGGGACCGCACTGCTGTACGGCCTGCCGGAAGGACGTCACGTGGTGCGCTTCGAGGATTTCCGGACGACGAACGGACCCGCACTCGTCGTGTACCTCGCCCAACACGAGAATCCGCAGTCAGCAGCTGACGTCACGGACCACGGATTCGTGAATATCGGCAAGCTGAAGGGCAACGTCGGCAATCAGAACTACGAGATTCCGGCGAATATCGACATCACGCCGTACCGCAGCGTCGTGATCTGGTGCGAGCTGTTCGGCGTGCTGTTTTCGCCTGCGGCGCTATTGCCGCTCGGCTGATCGTCGTCCGGCCAGGACGGTCGCGCGTCAGCGGCAGGCCGCCGGCAAATGCTTGTCTTCGATAACCCCGGCGCTTGCGCAGTTCCAGCTAACGCTGCCGGAATGGACCACGGCGGTAAGAACGAGCATCTCCCCGGAGATCGCGGTGTGCGCGTCGCCGCCGTACTGGATTTCGATCACGTTATCAGTGACGTCGACCTGGGCCGTGTAATGGCCGGCAATTTCGGTTGGATCGGCCAGCCCGGCGGTAAGGTTGTCGGGGGGCCAGTCGCCGTTGGTCATGTAGTACTGACTGACCGCGTTTTTCGCGCTCGTTGACAGCTGAATACCTTCCGTCACCTGGGTGCGAATCGTGTAGCGTTGATAGACCGGCACCGCAACCGCGACGAGAATGCCGACGATTGCAACAACTATCATCAGTTCGATGAGCGTGAATCCCTTCTTCCTGGTGTGCATGCTCGTGCATCCTCTGGCGGTTCGCCGCCTATTGTTCTTCTCGCTATTTCGGCCCGCCTGGATCGCTGCCATTCGAGGCTCTTTTTGTCGCGGCATCCGAAGCCGGTTTTTCCGATTCCATTGTCACGAATCGGACAATCAATGTCGCCGCGGGCTATCACGACCGAAAATGTGAACTGCGTCACACTTTTTGCGGACCCGAAGACAGCGTTGCTGTGCGGGCGAACCTGCGATGGCGACGGCCGGACAGCGAAGCGCGGCAGCTGACTCGATATGATCGCGCAGGACCTCATTTCGTAAACTCCCGGCGGATCGACGCGGCATCAGGCACGCTATCATGTCGGCCTGATGCTAACGACGCGCTCGAGATCCGGCCGTGTACGCGCTGACGTGCCGAGAGGCTGACGCCGGCCGGACCCGGCTTTATACGCTGACATTCGACGACTCGCCGGTCAGCTACGCAGACACGTTGAGGCTGTGGGAGCACGACGAGGCAATCCGCGCGCTCTTCAATACTACGCTTGCCGCCGCTCCGTTTGTTGCGTATCGCTGGGAAACGCCGGCGCTCACGCCCGCGAGCCTGCAGCGCGGATTCGAGTTCGTACTGATCGACAGCCCCTGGCTGCGGCTGCCGCCGGATGCGGACACGTTCGCCCCCTACTTTACTGATGCCGAGCGTGATGCGGGCGTCGTGAGCTTCGCGAATCTCGGCGGTGACGCGATACTGATCGCGCCATCGCCGCGCGCACCGATCGAGCACTACAGTGACCTTGCCGCATTCGTGCGCGGGGCGCCGCATGAGCAAAAACAGGCTCTGTGGCAGGTCCTGGCCCGGGAGATCCGTAACCGCTGCGACGAGCAACCGCTGTGGGTCAGCACTGCAGGCGGCGGCGTCGCGTGGCTACACGTGCGGCTGGACTCGTATCCGAAATATTACGCTCACGCTCCGTATCGCGCCGGCTGAGCTTTGCTACCGGACCGCTACACGTCGATGAAGCTGGTGAAATCCGCGAGCGGCTTGCGCGCAATGTCAGGCACCCGTGCATTCTCCGCAGGATAGCCCGTGACCAGGAGCAGAAACGGGCGCTCGCTCATCGGCCGGTCGAGAATTTCGTTCAGAAAACGCATCGGGCTCGGCGTGTGCGTGAGGCAGACAAGCCCGGCGCGGTGCAGCGCCGCGATCAGAAAGCCGGTAGCGAGACCCGTCGACTCGACCGGATAATAGTGTTTGACCTTGCGACCGTCCGGAAGGCGCCCGAACTTTTGCAGAAACACCGCAATTAGCCACGGTGCCGTCTCCAGAAACGGCTTTCGTTCGTCGGTGCCCAGAGGCTCCAGCGCTGCCAGCCATTCGACCGACGCGCGATGCGCGTAGAATTCCCGCTCCTCGACCTCGGCAGCTCCGCGAATCTTTTTCTTCGTTTCGGCGCCGCTGATCGCGACGAAATGCCAGGGTTGCAGATTTGCGCCGCTCGGCGCCGTATTCGCGGCCAGGAGAGCAGTCTCTATGATGTCGCGCGGCACGTCGCGCTCCGAGAAGTCGCGTACCGTTCGCCGCCGCTTCAGGTCGCTGTAGAATGCCTGCAGCCGCGCGCGCATTTCGTCGAGCGGGTATTCGCGGAAATCAAGCGGAATCGTCGGATAGGTCGCCATCGTTACTGTTGTCGTCGTTCAGTTTTCTGAGAATCGTAAAATCGCCGGTGTCGTTTTCGGAGATTGCATAACCGCGCACCGAAATTCGGGCCGCATGCACGGTTTCCGGATCTCCTGTAATCAGTGGATGCCATTCCGGCAGCGGCTGGGCGCGCGCAAGCCGACGGTATGCGCAGGAGTCGGGCAGCCAGTCGAACAGCTCCGGTTTGTCCACTGACAGCACGAGGCAATCGGCAACGCGTTTTGCCCTATTGCCGTAATCGCGACAGCGGCAGGTCTTTACATCCAGCAGGCGACAGGCGACATCCGTATAGTACACATCGCCGGTTTCCTCATCCTCCAGCTTGTGCATGCAGCACAGCGCGCATCCATCGCAAAGCTGCTCCCACTCCGAAGAGTTCATCTCCGACAGCGATTTGCGTTTCCAGAATTCATCGGTCATCGTCGGTCACTCTGTAACATCGAAGGCAATTTCGCAATGCGCGCGGTATTTCTCGATTACAGTACGATGGGACCGGATCTCGATCTGACACCGTTGCGAGAGATTTTCCCCGATCTCGAAATTCACGCGAATACGAGCACGGAGCAGGCCGCGACGCGTACTCGGAGCGCCGAGTTCGTGTTTACGAACAAGGTCTGTCTGGATGATGCCCTGATGGGGGTGTCGCCCGCATTGAAACTGATCGGCCTGACCGCGACTGGCACGGACAACATCGAACTCGATGCCGCACAAAGGCGCGGCATCGCAGTGTGCAATATTCGGGGCTATTGCACGCAGTCGGTGGTCGAACACGTTTTCGGCTCGCTTCTGACGCTGACCCACAGCCTGCATCGCTATCGCGCCTCCGTGCAGGCCGGGGACTGGCAGAAGGCCGACGACTTTTGCATGCTGACGCACCCGATCCGGGAATTGTCGGGCATGACTCTGGGCATCGTCGGCTACGGCGAACTCGGTCGCGGCGTAGCCGCCACGGCCCGGCATTTCGGCATGCAGGTCCTGATCTCGGTGCGGCCGGGTTCCGAAGCAACAACCGCTGACCGATTGCCGTTCTACGATATCCTCGCACGGTCGGACGTGATTTCGCTGCACTGCCCGCTCACGGACGAGACGCGCAATCTGTTTGGCAGGGAAGAGTTCGGGCGCATGAAATCGTCTGCGTTTCTGATCAACACCGCCCGCGGCGGCCTGGTCGATGCGCGGGCACTGGTTGCAGCGCTTTCGAACGATGAGATCGCCGGCGCTGCGATCGACGTCCTCAAAAAAGAGCCGCCGGTTGACGGCAATGCGCTGCTCGAATACACGGGCGACAACCTGCTCGTCACGCCACACATTGCCTGGGGCACCGATCGCGCGCGACAAAACGCCATCGACGAGCTCGCGGCAAACGTTCGGGCATTCCTTGACGGCGAGCGCCGGAACCGGGTCGTGTAGCAGGAGCCAGTCCGGGGCAGCGGCTCGTTGGACACGAAGTCCTTATGTCGCGGAGCACGGGAAGGTGCGATAGCGACTCAGCGGCGCTTCTCCGGAGTATGGCCATCGGGCCGGCTCACCGTATCGTGGGAGCGGCTTTTTGGACAGGAAGTCCTCATGTCGCGACGCACAGGGAGGTGCGAGAGCGGTCCAGCCGCGATTGATCGCCCGCATGTCAGGCGCCCACAACGTCCGCAGAATGTTGGGGAAAGTTCACCGATTTCCTCGATTTTCGGCGCGATGGACACTGCATGCGTGCGATGCGAAATTCAGGCGAACCGCCCCCGAAATTCCGCTCCCTCGACGCTTTAGCGTAGCGGTACCGCGGCCAGGAGCCGCTACTCGGACAGTGCCTCAGGTTCCGATGATCTGTCGGGCCCACTGCACCACGTTTCGAACGCGCGGCGATGCGATGTCATAGGCTTCGTCAAAACTCAGCCAGCGCCATTCATGGTGCTCCGGAACGCCCGTTTCCGGCGAAATACCCATCTCGACCTTTTGCTCGGTCGTGCGCGCAAGGTAGTAACGCGCGGTTTTGCCGCGACTGTACGGCCCGGTTTCGATAAAGCCGTTACCCCAGTCGAACGCTACGTCGGAGATACCGGTTTCCTCGCCGACTTCACGAAGCGCCGCCTCGAGCGGATCTTCGCCCGGCTCCTTGAGCCCCTTGGGAAAATCCCAGTGATGATAGGCGCGAAGCATTAGCGTC